>JAKSOJ010000078.1 GCA_024405645.1 Phascolarctobacterium sp.
ATCGACGATGCTATCGTACTTATCGAAAACATTTTCCGTCATATGGAGATGGGTAAGTCTCCTTACAGAGCGGCAAAAGAAGCAACTGAAGAATTAACTCTTGCTATTATAGCGACATCTCTGACCTTGATGGCAGTATTCGTGCCAATTGGTTCCATGGGTGAAACTATCGGTCAATTCTTTAAGCAATTCGGCTTGGTTGTAGCCTTTGCAGTATTTTTCTCTACTGTAGTAGCATTCTCCATGACTCCTATGGTCAGTGCTTACTGGTTAAAGAAGGTAGACGAAAAGAATGCAAATCGTAACAAGTACCTGCAAAATTTCCTGGATAAATTCGAAGAAGGTTTCCAGTCCATACGTGAGGTTTATGATAGTCTCATGGTTTGGTGTCTGACCTGTCCTAGAAAAATCATTGCTTTTTCTGTACTGTCCTTGGCAATTAACCTTGCACTCATTCCTTTCTTGGGCAAGGAATTCCAACCGACATATGATAGTGGCGAATTCTCGGTAAATTTCCTGGCTCCATCTGGCACTTCTTTGGAAAAAACCGTTGAGCTTGCTGAACCTTTGCGTAAAACAATTCAAGAGCTTCCAGAATTAGAAGTTGTTGCAATGACCGTTGGTAACTATCGTGACCCTGTAAATAAGGGCTCTTTGGACGTAAGATTAAAACCTTCCAGCGAAAGAAAACGTACTATGATGCAAATCATGGACGAACTTCGTGCTGATTTTAGAAATGTAGAAGGACTCAAGGTTGCAGTTCTGTCCGGTCAAGGTGTTGGCGGACGTGACTCTCGTCCTGTACAAATCGGTATGCGTGGCAATGATATCAAGCAAATCAAAGCCTATGCCAATGAGCTTGCAGAAAAGATTCGTCAGCTTCCAGGTGCAACTGACGTAGACATTTCTGACTCCGATGAAGAACCAGAAATTCTAATCAAGGTTGATCATACTAAGGCTGCAGCCTTTGGCCTTGATTCTACCGAGGTTGGTAAAGTTGTAGAAATGGCCTATATGGGTAAATCCACTTCTAACTCTTATACCATTGGTAAAAACGACTACGACATTCTCGTACAAACTCCTAAAATTCGCAGAATGGATATCAACGATGTACGTAACTTACGTGTGTCCGGCTCCTCTGGTGGTTTCGTTCGTTTGGGAGATATTGCAACAATTAGTTATTCTGCTGGTCCTACTCGTATCGAACGTGAAGATAAATCTCGTCAAATTGTAGTTTATGCCAATGCAGTTGGTACTTCTCCTGGCGATTTGTTAAACGAAATTACTGGTCGCTTGATTCCCGAAATGAACATGGCAGATGGTTATTCCTATAAGCTGGTAGGCTCTGTAGATACCATGAATCGTGCATTCCGCGAAATCTA
Organism: Phascolarctobacterium sp.; assembly: GCA_024405645.1. Lineage (GTDB taxonomy): Bacteria > Bacillota > Negativicutes > Acidaminococcales > Acidaminococcaceae > Phascolarctobacterium_A. Next base: position 1,383 of record JAKSOJ010000078.1, read on the forward strand.
CAAAGCTGTAATTTTAGCGATTGTAGTCGTTTACATGACCTTGGCTGCTCAGTTTGAATCCTTCTCCCAACCTTTGATTATCATGGCTTCCTTGCCTTTCGCGGTTGTTGGTGCAATTCTTGGTCTGTTGGTTGTAGGTCAAACTGCGAATATGATGAGCCTTATCGGTTTCACCATGCTCCTTGGCCTTGTAACTAAGAACGCAATCCTCCTGGTTGACTATGCAAATCAACAAAGAGAAAATGGCGTACCTTTGGAAAAAGCAGTTTTGGAAGCATGCTCCTTGCGTTTGCGTCCTATTTTCATGACCACTTTCTCCACCATTCTTGGTATGATGCCTATCGCATTGGGCATTGGTGAAGGTGCAGAATTGCGTCAATCCATGGGCGTTGTACTCGTTGGTGGCCTGACAACCTCAACTCTTTTGACATTAGTAATTATCCCGCTCATCTATATTGAATTTGAAAAACTCAAAGAAAAGTATTATCATGAATTGGGCGAGAATATTGATGAGGTCAAATCATGAGTAATCAAATAAGCGATAAAGAATTTGAATTATATTTAGCTAATGCACGCTCTCAAATCGAGGGCGTGCTTAGTGTCTTTCAAGAAAAGAAAATTAATTATGGTCACCAATTCCAAATTGTGGAAGGAAACCGTAAATTAACCCTGAATATTTATAATGGTAAGAAGGGTTTAAACCTGGTTTATGCAGGGGATGAGGGCCTTAAGGCTAAGATTACTGCAGCTCTAAATGATGCGGATAGTTCTGCCTGTGAAGAGGCGAAAGCAGATTATGGTCCGTCCCAGGTTTGGGCAGGCAGTGATGAAAGCGGCAAGGGGGATTATTTTGGGCCTCTTGTTGTGGCTGCAGTTGTTGTTGATAAAACTACCGCGTCCAAGCTTTATAATGCTGGGGTTAAGGATTGCAAGCTTCTTACCGATAAGAAAATTTTAGAATTAGAGGATGTCATTTTGAAGACAGTGGTAGATGCTGCTGTTCTGGAGATGAAACCCCATATTTATAATATGCGTTATGAGCAGGTTGTGGCTCAAGGTGGCAAGCTGAACCAGCTTCTTGGGTTGGGGCACATTGCTGCTCTGACTCAGGTGCTCACTCGTCACCCAGAGACAGAACGCGCTTTAATCGACCAGTTTACTCCTTCTTGGGAAAATGTGCGCGTGTTAAAAGAGCGTTTTCCTAAATGCAGTATTAGTCAAACTCCGCGTGCTGAGGCAGATTTGGCAGTGGCTGCAGCCTCCGTGCTTGCTCGTGCGCGCTTCTTGAGAGCTATGGATGCTCTTAGTGAAAGTGCAGGACTTGGACCTTTGCCCAAAGGCGGGGGAGAGCAAGCAACCGCTATGGCGAGGGAAATTGTTGGCAAACTTGGCAAGGATGCGCTAAGGACATACGTAAAACTCCATTTCGCGAATACGGGGAAAATTTAAAAATGCTACTTTCAGCATTTATTTATGTTCATCTAAACTTAAGGAAGAAGTAGTATAATCCTCCTATGAAATACCTAATCATCAACGCCGATGACTTCGGCTTACACGAACAAATAAATAAAGGAATTATCAAAGGACATACTGAAGGCATTATCACTAGCACAAGTATCATGCCCACAGCCCCTGCATTTGAAGAAGCAGTAGAACTGGCAAAAGCAAATCCTGATCTTGGCATTGGTATCCATCTGACCCTGTGCACTTGCGTACCATCTTGTTTGCCGAAAAACAAGGTTAGCACTTTGCTTGGCAGTGATGGCAACTTTTTGCCCAGCTATGTCAATTTTGCTAAAAGATATTATACTGGCGGAGTGAAATCCTCCGAGCTTGAAGCTGAACTGCGCGCTCAGTTTGAAAAGGCTTTAAGCTGCGGCTTGAACATCACTCACGTGGACTCTCATCAGCATACCCATATGCTCCCAGGAATAAATGCACTTGTCATAAAACTTTGTAAAGAGTATAATGTAGAAAGGGTACGTGTGCCTAAAGAGGATTACTTCTTTACAGGTGGCTACAAAGTAGGCCTTGGTCGTAAAATTGGTCGAGCAGGGCTGTCGTTTTGTGCGGATATGGCAAGGCCACTTGTGAAAAAAGCAGGTCTAACGACTACGGACCATTTCTTTGGTATGCTTGCAGGCTGTAATCTAAATACAGAGCTTGTTGGTAACATTATCAAAGCCTTACCTGAAGGAACGAGTGAATTAATGACTCATCCTGGCCTTTCGCAAGCAATTCTTTCTCAAGCACTTCCTTGGGACTTGCATTGGGAGAACGAACTAGAAGCTAGTTTATCCAAAGAAAACAGAAGACTTTTAGAAGTAAATCACGTAACCCTGACAAATTTTGGCAGGTTGGATTAATTAATGAACAAAAAGTTAGTCGCGCGTTTAGCTGCTCTTTTCATTTTCGTGGTAGCTATTTCCGCTGCGGTAATTTACTTTACATTTGATATAAGGACTTTCGAATATCTGCACATGTTCGAGGCGAAGTGCATCCTTTTGGCACTTGGTTCTCTGTTTGTGGGGTTGTTTTTTGACGGACTTCGCTTGATAACTTTGGCAGATATTACCGACGAGAAGCTGACTTTGCGTCAAATTGTCAATGTCGTGCTGTCCAACTATTTCCTTGCACTGGTAACCCCGGGGGCAAGTGGTGGGGCAGTGGCTCAGGTCATGTTTATGCGCAAAGCAGGTGTTCCTGTGGCCAAGGCTACGGTTGTAGTTTTGGTCCGTACCATTATGTCCATTTTCTTCCTCATTCTTTTGGTACCTGTGGTACTGCATATGGATAGGGATATTCACGGCAGTATGTCACCAACGGCATTAACGCTGTTGTCTGTGGCATTCTCTTCTTTGCCAATCATCGCATTTTTCCTGATGCGTACAGATTATCCGGAAAAATGGATTGATAAATGTACTCAAAAATTCGCTTACCAAACAAGACAGAACTGCTTCATTTGGTATCGCGAATTTAAACAAGCCTTTGTAATTATGGGACATCATCCGCTTAAGATGGTACGTGCTTTTATTGAGTCTGGTTTGTCCTTGCTCTTTATCTATGGCACGGTTCCCGCATATTTTACTGGGCTGGATTTTGATTTCGATTTGGTTCAAGTAATGGGACGCATGGTGCTCATTAACTTGGTTTTATACTTTACTCCTACTCCTGGTGGTTCCGGTGTTGCCGAAGCAGGCTTTGTCATGCTGTTCAAGAGTTTGCTGCCACAAGGCACTGTAGGTATCATGGCTGTTCTTTGGCGTTTTACCGCCGAATATTTACCCTTCCTCTTGGGCGCAGTTGTAACCATTAGAGCCTTTGGTTCCGACGTAATCAACATGGCACAGGTTAAGACGGGAAAGAAAGACTAATGCGGAATGCATTTGTTAGAACGAATTAATTAAAGGAAAATTTAGATGAAGATTATCGAAAAAAATAGTTTGGTCATCGTCTCCGTCGTGGCTTTCTTAAGCATGATTTGGGGCATCTGGGGCGTACCCCTTTTAGATCCAGATGAACCAGTTTATGCAGAAACCGCTCGTGAGATGATTGAATTTGGAGATTTTCTCTCTCCTCGTATTTTTAACGAGTATTGGTATGATAAACCGCCAATGTATTATTGGCTTGTTGCCATCTCTCAAAAAATCTTTGGCTTTAACGAGTTTGCGGCTCGTTTTCCTGCAAGTCTTATGGCAGCAGGAACCTCCATTATGGTTTACATTGCTGGTGCCAAGCTTTTTAATGAGAGAGCAGGCTTTTGGGCTTCCTTGATTTTAACAAGCTCCGTGCAATTCTTTTACATGGGTAAGGCTGCAGTTACGGATACAACCTTACTTTTCTTTATGACTGGGGCACTTTTGAGTTTCATTCATAAACGCTATTGGCTCATGTATGTTTGTATGGCTTTGGCAACCTTGACAAAGGGACCAATTGGTGTCGTATTCCCTGGTGCAATTATCTTTTTGTATATTCTCGCTATGGGTCGCTTGGACGAAATCCTGCGTATGCATGTTATTCGTGGCCTGTTGCTGTATTTTGTAATTGCTGCTCCTTGGTATTACGGTATGTACACCGTGCATGGCATGGAGTTCATCAATACCTTCCTGGGTTTCCATAACGTTACTCGTTTTACGACTCCAGAGCACGCAAGTCGCGTAACCTTCTGGTACTACTTCCCGGTTGTAATTCTGGGACTTTTCCCCTGGACAGGACTTTTCTTCATGTCCATTAAGTCCTCCATTGGCGAAAGCCGCGTAGATGATATGCGTAACCTCGTGTTTATGCATATTTGGTGGTTCTTCGTATTCTTCTTCTTTACTGTTTGTAAGACTAAATTAGTTTCCTATATTCTGCCTATGTGGCCCGCTATGGCTCTTTCCATTGGTTGGTATATCTCCTTCGTGGAAAGCAAAATGCGCTACAATACAATTCTCTGGTCTTGGATTTGGGGCAGTGGGTTGATGTACCTGCTTTTAGGTGCAGGTTGGATTATTGGCGCTAAATTCTTGCCCGAGGTTAATGTTAGCCTGATTATTCTTGGCGTTATTACCTTGGTTCTTGGTGCTGCTGTAATCTTGGCGATTTATTACTATAAGGATGTACAGCTGGCAAGCTTTATTCATGTGGGTACTGGTATCATGACTATGATTGTTGCCTTTACCTTTGTACTTCCGGCACTTTCTGACCGTTTTAGCATGAAGACGATAGGCGAGGCATATAAGGAACATTGTTATTCTCATGTGCCCGTGTATGTTGATAAATTTGTTCGTCCTGGTTTTATGTGGTACACTCGTGTTCC
>JAKSOJ010000079.1 GCA_024405645.1 Phascolarctobacterium sp.
TTGCAGTGGGAGTAGTAAGTTGGCTTATATTTGGTGGTAAAGCTGTGAGAGTCCCCGTCGGCAAGGATACTACTCTTCAGATAGCTGCTACTATGAAAAACTCTGTTATTTCAAGAGAGTCTGAGGGTAAAAAACTCTGGGAGTTTAAAGTAGGTGAAACTCAGGCTGATAAAAATAAAAACAACCTTATATTAAAGGGAATCAACGGTAAGCTATATCAAAAGGATGGCGGACTTATAGAAGTATCTGCTGATAAAGGCATTATTGTTAATAGCAAGAATGACTTTACTTTGGAAGGTAATGTTAAGGCTGTTGATTCTAAAGGCACAGTTTTTACTTGTGATAAAATTAATTATAAACAAGATAAGAATGAAAACGTTATCACTGCAACAGGTCATGTGGTTATGACTAAAGGAGAAAATAAAGCTAGTGCTGACTGGGCATCCACGACAACTGCTTTTGAAGTAGTTAAAATGAAGGGTAATGCTAAAGTCGAGAAAGGTGGCAATTAGTGATGAAAAAGAAATTTATCTTAAGCATGGTTGTACTTGCGTGCATGAGCTTTGCAAGCATGGGCTTTGCTGCTAATAATTTTTCAGTAACTGCTGATGAATTGGAATATAATTTAAAAACTGGCGACGGTGTTGCCAAAGGAAATGTTGTGCTGATGCAAGATGGTGGTAAAGCAACTTGCAATGAGGCAAACTTTAATAGCAAAACAAAAAGTGGTACTTTAACTGGTAATGTTGTTGCTAACCGTGGCGACGAAAGCATCGTATGTAGCCAATTTGTTATGCACAACGAAAATGATGTATCTGCAATCGGTGGAGCAGTTGTATCTAAAGGCGGACGTAGTCTTTCTTCTGAACGCATTGACTATTATAAATCACGTCAATTTGCTGAAACCACTGGTGGTTGGGCTAAATTGCGCGATACTGATGGTAGCGTCCTCAATGCTTCTAAAATTGCGTACGATATGAAGGCTGGCGTTGCCAATGCTTATGGTGGTGTTACTATAAACAGTGATGCTAGAAAACTGACCGCAAGCGCAGACAGTGCAGTATATCATACTGATAAGGTTAACGGTTATGTGGAACTTATTGGTAATGCAACTGCAACCCAAGACGGTAATACTGTTAGTGGTAAAAAATTACGCTTAAACAACTCCAATGTGGCTGTTGCTGATGGTGATGTTAAGATTCACTATGTTCCCAAGCAGGAGCCTGCAAAAAAGAAAAATGAAATTGCCAAACAAGATGAGAAAGTAACTGTTCAAGAGGCCAAGGCTTAGTGCGTTACTTAATAATGGGGGATATAAATTTTGATTATTAAGGCGGAAAATTTAGTAAAATCATATTCTGGCCGTAGTGTAGTTCAAGGCATTAGTATTGATGTTGAGCAAGGTACTGTCGTTGGCCTTTTAGGTCCTAATGGTGCAGGCAAAACTACAACTTTCTATATGATTGTTGGCATAGAGAAACCAGATTCTGGTACTGTATTATTAGATAATAATGATATTTCTCGGTTGGCAATGCACGAGAGAGCGCGTGTTGGTATTGGGTACCTTCCTCAAGAGGCTTCAATCTTTTCCAAAATGAGTGTAGAAGATAATATCATGGCTATTTTGGAAACCACAGATTTGTCTAATGAGGAACGCAATGCCAAAATGGAAAGTCTTTTAGAAGAATTTCGTTTGACACATGTTCGTAAGAGTGAAGGTCGCGCTTTGTCCGGTGGCGAAAGACGTCGTGTGGAAATTGCTAGAGCTCTTGCAACTGATCCTGCGTTTATTCTTTTAGATGAACCCTTTGCAGGCATTGATCCTATTGCAGTGCAAGGTATTCAAGAAATGGTAAGCCATTTGGCTAAGCGTGGTATTGGCGTTCTTATTACTGACCATAATGTTCGCGAGACCTTGGATATTGTAGATAGAGCTTATATTTTGGCAGAAGGTAAAATTCTTTGTCATGGTACTCCGGATGTAATAAAAACAGATCCAATTGCTAAAGAATTTTATCTTGGCAAAACTTTTGATAATTAGGAGGGACTACTTTGCGTTTACGTATTTTAGATAAATATGTTTTGAAGGAACTTTTGTATCCCTTCCTTTTTGGCATTGGTGCTTTTTCTAGTATTATTATCGCAAGTACAATGCTTTATAGAATTACCCAATATATTACAAAATATGGAGCATCTTTAGAGGCAGTTGGTAGACTTTTTGTATGGCAGCTTCCTGAAATTGTTAACTACACTTTCCCCATGAGTATGCTTCTTGCAGCGCTCATGGCCTTTGGTAAGCTTTCCGGTTCCAGCGAAATTGTAGCTATGAAGGCAGGCGGTGTAAGTTATTACCGTATTATGGCTCCTGTGTTAGTGGTTGGTTTTTTTGTAAGTCTATTTTCCATGGTTTGGGCCGAAAAGGTTGTACCTGCTTCCAAGGCTAAGGCTGCAGCCATTCTAAATTATGAAATCAAAAATAATACTAAACCTCAGGGTAAGGATCACATAGTAATAAAATCAATCAGCGGAAGAACTCAAAGCATTACCTATGCTAAAAAGTTCGAAGAAGAAAAAGGCCTTATGACAGGCATCACCGTTGAAGAATTTGAAGATGGGGCTATTACTCGTATTCAAACTGCTCAAAAAGGTATTTGGAATAAAGGCGTATGGACTGTTTATGATGGTAATGTTTTTGCATTGAATGACAAAGAAGGCGTTACCAGTCATGGCACTTTTAAAGAACAAGTTATTCCTCTTGCATATACTCCGAAGCAAATTTCTTGGGAACAAATGGAACCCGAGCAAATGACTATAGCAGAGCTTAGAGAATATGGTAAGATTTTAGACCAACAAAAGAAATCTAATAATCGTCAATGGGTTGAAATTTGGATGCGTATTTCTATTCCTTTGGCAAGTTTCCTTTTTGCTATGATTGGCGCTGCTCTTGGTACACAAAAACAAAGAACTAGTTCTTCTGTAGGTTTGGGCATTGCGATTATCGTAATCTTTATCTACTATGCAATCATGACCTTTACAACTGGTCTTGGCAAAGGTGGAATACTTCCACCCTTTATTGCATGCTTTATTCCTAACTTTGTATGCCTAGTTGCAGGCATCCATCTCATGCGTCAAAAGAACGCATAACATAATTTTATTATCACACCCAATTACTCTAAATAGAGGTACGTAAAATTGTTAGTTGGTATTCGTTTAATTATTGTTATGGCTATCGTAGGCGGGTTAATTGCTTATATTGCAGACCACCTTGGTAGTAAAATTGGCAAAAAAAGAATAACGCTTTTTGGACTTCGACCGAAGCATACGTCAATACTGTTGACTGTTTTGAGTGGTGTGGTTATTTCCGTTCTGACTATCGGTGTTATGGCTTTAGCTTCTGAAAGTGCAAGAACAGCTCTTTTTGGCATGGATAAAATTCGTGATGAATTAAAATCCTTGAACGATGAAAAGGTACAAGCTGTTGCTGCACTTACAGATGCAAAGGGTAAGGTTGAAGAGCAAAATAAGAAAATTACTGAATTAGATGCGAAAATAAACGAGAGTACTAAAACAACTCGTGAAATGGAATCTAAATTAAGTCAAATCAATTCTAAATATAGCGCTGCTCAAGCAGAGGTTGCGTCTCTAACTGAAGCAAAAAATACCCTGAGTACTGAAGTTGCTGACTTAGAAAAAGTTACTGAGCAATTGCGCCAAGGCATTGTTAATATGCGCGAAGGCCAGGTTTATTATCGTGCCGGTGAAATTGTTTATCAGGCAGTAATGCGTGCTGGCTTAAAGCATGAGCAAAATGTTGCTCAGGTTAATTGGTTATTGCAAAATGCTAACAATGCTACCCTAGAACGTTTGCATGTACAAGTGCCAGAGGATAAGCAAGTTCAGGCGATTTGGATTAGCGCTAAATCTGTTGAAGATGCAGTAAAGCGTTTGGACGAAAGCAAGGAAAATCAACTCTATCGAGTTCGAGCAGCTGCTAATATCATTGTTGGTGAATTGGCTGTTTGCGAAATTGAAATGACTGAAAACAAAATGGTTTTCCCAGATCGTTCTCTAATTATTAGCAAGGAATATAATCTGCATGGCGAAAGCAATTACGATTTTGTTATGATGGATTTCTTGCAGGATGTTAATCGTACTGCCGTAGCTTCTGGCGTATTACCAGATCCTCTTACTGGTAAGGTTGGCAATATGGATATGCCTCAAGTAATTGAAGCTACACAAGCAATGAAAAAGACTAAAGGTCGTTTCGTTATTAATGCTTATGCAAGTGGAAATATTACCACTGCTGGTCCAGTAAAGATTCGTATGGAGGTTGAATCCCTTGAGTGAAAAAGTTTTTCTAGGCGTTGATCCCGGAAGAAGCAAGACAGGCTTAGCTCTCGTGGACGAACGTGGAAAAATTATTGAACTATATATTGCTAAAACTGCGATTTTACGCGTTGAACTAGAACAATTTTTGAATAGACGACGCGTTGCAGCCGTAATTATTGGGGATGGGACCAATAGTGAATTTGTATCTGAACAGATAAAACGTGTACTTCCTTGGGTGCGTCAGTTTGCAGTTGATGAAGCTTATAGCACAGAAGAGGCTAGACAGCTTTATTGGAAAATTAATCCGCCCAAAGGATGGCGTAGGCTATTGCCATTAAGCATGCAGGTTCCTCCAGAACCTTTGGATGCTTATGCAGCGGTAATTCAGGTCCATAGATATTTTGATGAACAAATAGAAAAATAGCATTTAGCCCATCGGTTTTCCGAAGGGCTAAATTTTTATCAAATAGCGTAGGAGGAAATTATGACTCAATTTGCCAAAATTTCAAATGAAGAATTTTTAAATTTATTAGCGTCTGATGCTCCAGCACCTGGTGGAGGAGGAGCATCTGCTATGGCTGGTGCACTTGCTGCAGCTTTGAGCAGTATGGTTGGTAATTTGACAACTGGCAAGGAAAAATTCGCTGATGTTGAAGAAACTATTAAAGAATTGGTAATGGAAGCAGATTTATTGCGCGGGAAATTACTTCAATGTGCCGATGATGATGCGATGGTTTTTGAATCTTTTATGGCTTGCTACAAAATGCCTAAAAACACCGATGAAGAGAAAGCTGCTCGTACTCAAGCTATTCGCAATGCCGCTAAAAAGGCTGCTAGCATTCCTCTGGAGATTGCTCGTGCTAGCTTTTCTGTATTGAAAATTTCCGTAGAAATGGCTAATTTAGGAAATCCTAACGTTATTACAGATGCTACTTGTAGCGCTATCCTTGCAAATGCAGCACTGAAATGCGCATCCTATAATGTGTTTGTAAATTTAGGACTCACAAAAGACGAAGCATTTAATGACGCAGTTCGCAAAGAAATTGAAGATATGCAACAAGAATCTGCTATATTAGAAGAAAAAGTTTTGCAAAGAACTCATGAAGTCATTGGATAAATTTGACTTGACTAGGATATAAAATTCTTGCTATAATATCTTGTGCTGTGGAAAGGTGGTCGAGCGGTTTATGACAGCAGTCTTGAAAACTGCCGAGGTGCGAGCCTCCGTGGGTTCGAATCCCACCCTTTCCGCCATTTTATTTTTAGAATCTCTTAATAAGGATAAGACTTATTAAAAAGCACTTGACTTTAATATTAAGTCTTTGATATAATAGCATAGTCGAACGGAGTGGTACTCAAGTGGCTGAAGAGGACGGTTTGCTAAATCGTTAGACGGTTTACCCCGTGCGTGGGTTCGAAACCCACCCACTCCGCCAACATTAAAAGTTATGGGTCTGTAGATATAGTCTACAGACCTTTTTTATGTACATTTTTGGAATTTTCACAATACAAATACCAATCCGGTCAACTTAGAGGAATTTAAGCCAAAATCTTCGAGGTGGACAAAAGGTGGACAATTGTAATGTTGGTGGGGCAATTAGTGGGACAATTACTAAAAAATGATTGGAAATAATGGAAAGAAAAGTATCCATAGGAATTTAATGTTTCAATAATAAAAATAAAGAAGTACCTGAAAAATTTATTTCAGGTACTATTTATAAATCTCAAACCTATAGCGTAACAAAATAGCTCTGTGGTTTGGAAGTTTAACTTCGACCACAGAGCTGTTTTATATTAGAAAATGATGTTTATTT
>JAKSOJ010000008.1 GCA_024405645.1 Phascolarctobacterium sp.
ATACACTAGTTATAATTTAGCATTTTGTTTTGTAAAATCTTTGGGTTTGTGCTACAATTATAAGTTAGAAAAATATGAGCTTTTATATATTGGAGGCATTAGTTTTGACATTTGATGGGGAAATGAAAGAAAAATATATCGATACTGTAGACCAACAAGAAATGATTGGCGTATGTGGTAGAAACGACGAATTTTTACGCATCATTCGCGACAATTTTGATTGCTTCTTTGTTGCGCGTGGAAATAGCATTTCTATTAAAGGCAATGCCAAAGAGGTGGAAATGGCAGAACAATTGCTGCAAGAGCTGTTGTTCTTGTACCGTCAAGGATTGCCATTGACCACTCACGATGTTCGTTACAGTATTTTCATGGTTCGCGAAGGCAAAACCATGAACCTGCATCAAATGTATGCTGATACCATCATTATCAATAATCGTGGTCGTCAGGTTAAAGCCAAAACAATTGGTCAATGGGAGTATTGCGAAGCAATTCGCAAGAACCATATCACCTTTGGCATTGGCCCTGCGGGTACAGGTAAAACCTACTTGGCTGTAGCGCTTGCAGTTGCCGCATTAAAAAGAAAAGAGGTTGAACGCATTATCCTCACTCGTCCTGCCGTAGAAGCAGGTGAAAAGCTGGGCTTTCTTCCAGGTGATATGCAGGATAAGGTTGACCCATATCTTCGTCCCTTGTACGATGGTCTCTATGATATTTTAGGTAACGATACTTTTCAAAAATATCTGTCCAAAGGCATTATTGAGGTTGCACCCCTGGCGTTTATGCGCGGACGTACCTTGAATGACGCATTCATTATTTTGGACGAAGCTCAAAATACAACACCTGAACAAATGAAAATGTTCCTGACTCGTTTTGGTTTTGGGTCCAAAATGGTTATTACAGGCGACGTTACACAAATAGATTTGCCTACTGGCAAGAATTCCGGCCTTAATCAATCCGCTCGCATTTTAGAGGGCGTTAATGGGGTTGCAGTACAAAGATTCACCGACCAAGATGTTGTGCGTCACGAAATTGTGGGAGCCATCATCAAGGCATATGCAAGGTTTGAAAATAGAGGAGAACGTAAATGATTATTTACTATGAAAATGATCAAGATAAAATGGAGGTTAGCGAATATTTGGAAGGTCGTCTCAAAGAGGGCCTGAATGCTGTAGCTAAGCTTCACGATTTGACTGATGATACAGAGGTTGGCATTACTCTTGTGGATGATGAACGCATTCATGAAATCAACCGCGAATATCGTAATGTGGATCGTCCTACAGACGTTATTAGCTTTGCTTTGGATGATGATTTGGAAGACAGTGACGAGCCTGAACTCATCGATGGACCAGAGGAACACCTTTTAGGAGATATCATTATTTCTGTAGAAACAGCTAACCGTCAAGGTGAAGAGTTTGGCCATGGTCTGGAAAGAGAAATCGTTTATCTGGCAGTGCACGGTCTTTTGCATTTGCTTGGCTACGATCACATGGTTGAAGAAGACAAGGTTGTTATGCGTGCCAAAGAGGAGGAAGCTCTCAGAGCAATTAATTTGTCCGAAGAGCTATTTGATAAAAAATGAGAGATAAATTATACCAAGCAGCTTTAAAAGGAAGAGAGAATTCTTATTCTCCATATTCTAATTTTGCAGTTGGTGCTGCAGTTCTTTGTGGTGATAAAATTTATACAGGTTGCAATGTCGAAAATGGTTCCTATGGTTTGACAATTTGTGCTGAACGTTGTGCAATTTGGAAGGCTGTGTCCGAAGGCGAAAGAAAATTCGACGCAATTTGCGTTGTTGCTGATACATCTGCTCCCGTATCTCCCTGTGGAGCATGTCGCCAAGTAATGAGTGAGTTCAAAATTCCTCGCATCATCTTGAGCAATCTGAAGGGCGATTTCAAGGAATTTACTTTGGAAGAGATTTTGCCTTACGAATTTAAACTGTAAGCATTATTTATAGATATTTTAGGAGAAAATATGACTGATAAAACAAAACATTACGCAGGCTTTGCTGCAATGGTTGGTCGTCCTAATGTTGGTAAATCTACGCTTACCAATGGATTGATTGGCGAAAAGATTGCCATTATGAGCGATCGTCCCCAAACCACTCGCAACAAAATCATGTGCATCATGAATACCGAAAACGCACAAATTATGTTCCTTGATACTCCCGGTATTCATAAACCCCATCATAAGCTTGGGGAATATATGAACAAAACTGCAACAGGTACCTTGAACGAGGTTGATGTCGTACTGTTCGTAATCGATGTTAACGAGAAGAGGGGGCCTGGTGATGAATATATTTTGGAGCTCTTGCGCAAGATTAAAACCCCTGTAATCTTGGTTGCTAACAAAATCGACAAGCTGCAAGACAAAACTAAGCTCCTAAAAATTTTGGACGATTACAGCAAGCAATATAAATTTGCTGCTATGGTTCCTGTGTCTGCTTTGAACGACAAGGAATTCCCAGATTTGGTTAAGGAAATTACCAAATATTTGCCGGAAGGTCCTGCATACTTCCCTGAAGATATGATTACTGACCAACCGGAACGCGTAATCGCTGCTGAATTAATTCGCGAAAAGGTTCTTCGTTCCACCCATGACGAAATCCCTCACTCCATTGCTGTTGAGGTTGAAGAATTTAAGGAAAGAGACGAAGAAAATATCTATATTCGTGCTACTATTTTCGTGGAAAGAGAGTCTCAAAAGGGCATTGTTATTGGTGCCAAGGGTGCTCTTTTAAAGAAAATTGGGCAACAAGCTAGAAAAGATATTGAAAATTTACTCTATTGCAAGGTATATTTAGACCTTTGGGTAAAGGTGAAAGCAGATTGGCGCAATCAGGACAAAGCCCTGAAACAATTTGGCTATCACGATTGATTTGAGGAGGAATGACTTATTAGTAGCTCGTTAACTATCAGCTTAGCTTCTTTTGGTGTTTTTGCTATTCTGATAGCTCTTATAAATGGTTTCTTTGTAATTGCAGAGTATGGTCTCAGACAATCTCGTCGTCCACGACTTGAAGAAATGGCTGAGGATGGCAACGAAAAAGCAAAACTTGCTTTGAGTATTTTGGATACACAAGCTGACTATTCATCCGCTGTACAACTTGGTATTACTGCTTGTTCTGTATTGTTGGGATTTTTTGGTGCCTTTGTTTTTAGCCAAGTTATCGCAACCTACATGGAAGTTAATTCTCTTGTTGTTATGGGCTTAGCTTGGCTTATTCTCGTAATTGTACATGTGGTTTTTGGTGAACTTGTTCCTAGAACCTGGGCAATTCGCGACGAAGAGCATGCTCTCTTGGCAATTGCGTATCCCTTGGTATGCGTTCGTTATTTGTTGTATCCAGTTGTTTGGATTACTCGTAATTTCTCTAGACTGGTTCGCAAAATATTGGGCATTAAAACTCCTGAAGCAGATATTGCTCGTAGCGAGGATGAACTGCGTGCCATTGTAACAGCTTCTGCTGAAAAGGGTGAAATTGATGATATTGAAAGTAATATCATCGACAATGTTTTCGATTTTGCAGATACAGTTGCTCGTGAGATCATGATTCCTCGTCAGGATATGCTCTGCATGTTTACCGAGGATACTTTGGAAGAAACTATTAACCTAGTTACAGAGACCCGTCACACTCGTTATCCTTTGTGCGATGGTGAGAAAGATAATGTAATTGGTTATGTTCATATTACGGATTTATTCCGTAAGCTTAAACCCAATTCTAAAGTTATTGATTTAAAATCTATCATGCGTCCCATGGTTATTGTTCCCGAAGCTTTGCCTGTTTCTAAGATTATGGAAATCATGCAAGCGAAGCATGTGCAAATCGTTCTCGTTGCCGATGAGTACGGTGGTACAGCAGGCCTTATCACCATGGAAGACGTTGTTGAAGAATTAGTTGGTGATTTTGATACTGAACAAGAAGCTAAAGAGCCTGACGAAATCGTTGAACATGAGAATGGTTATTGCGAATTCGACGGCATGGTTCTTCTTGATGATATTACCGAAATGCTGGGTACTAATTTTGAGGATGCCGAAGAGGATACCATTGGCGGATATGTCTTTGGTGTACTTGGTCGCAAGCCAGAATTAGGGGACTGTGTTGAGGTTGATAATTACGCCTTTTCCGTTACCGATGTTGAGGGCTTCCGCGTTCTACGTGTGGATGCTAAACCTATTCCTAAGGAAGAAACAGAGGGTGAGGCTCCATGAGCGGAGCAGATATAATTTCCGATGATGCCATTATCCTGCGTGTGCGGGATCAGGGCGACAAAGATAAATATGTTATTTGCTATACAAGGGAGCATGGAAAATTACGCTTCACCGCTTTTGGGGGTAGAAGCTCCAATAATGTGAAGGGTAGGGTATTGCAGACCTTTTCCGAATTGGAACTGGAATTGGGAGAAACAGGACGATTTTATCGCTTTCGTAATGCTCAGCTCATTTCTCTGCCCATTGCATATGATATCAAGCAAATGGCTTATGCTTCCGTGGTTGCGGAGCTAACAGCCCTTTTGACAGAGGACCACGAGCCCCAAGCAGAACTTTACGAATTGCTCCGTAGTACGCTGCGCATCTTAGCTCAGCGCAATCCTCGTTTAGTAGTTATTTCCTTTGCGATAAAATTGCTTTCGCTTTCGGGCATTGCTCCGCAAATGGATACCTGTGTGAGCTGCACAAAAATGGTTGCAGAGGACGAGGACGCATATTTCAGCCCCTTGCAGGGTGGTCTTATCTGCCACGAATGTAAGGCGGAATTTACAGGGGAGGGCTTGGAAAAGGCTGGACCCGGTGCGAGAAAACTTTGGCATATATTAGAGCAAATCGACTTTGATAATCCAACAAGCTTCACAGTGCGTGGACAGGATTTGATGGAAGTGGAAAAAATGCTCTATAAGTTTATATATTTTCAGACTGACAAGAACCTGCAAAGCTTGGAGTTCTTAGCTCAGTTGGGATTGTAGGAGGTAGAATAGAATGACAAAAATTAATATTTTTTCTGGCTTTCTTGGAGCTGGTAAGACTACTTTAATTAAAAAACTTATTACCGAAGCATTCCATGATAAAATGGTGCTTATTGAAAATGAATTTGGTGAAATTTCTGTCGATGGCGGCTTTATGAAGGACGCAGGTATCGAAATTCGTGAAATGAATTCTGGCTGTATTTGCTGTTCCTTGGTAGGTGATTTTGAGGCTTCTTTGCGCAAAGTAATGGAAACCTATAACCCTGACCGCATTATCATCGAACCCTCTGGCGTTGGCAAGTTGTCCGATGTTCGTAAGGCTGTAGAAAAAGTTTGCGATGAAAACGTCCAAATCGAAGGTAGCATTGCTGTAGTTCATGCAGGTAAATGCAAAATGTATGCTAAAAATTTTGGCGAATTTTTCATTGACCAAATCGAATGTGCTGACTGCGTAGTTCTTTCTCGTACACAAGACGTTAAAGAAAAGAAAATGGCAGAAACCATGGAAATTATCCGTGAGCACAATCCAAAAGCTCCCATTGTTACTACTCCCTGGGATGAAATCAATGGCAAACAAATTTTGGAAGCTATGCACCATTCAGAACTTTTAAACATGGAAGAGGCTGTGCATGAACATTGTCATCACCACCATGACCATAATCATCAAGATATAGAAGAGGCTCTGCATGACCATAATCATCATCATTATCATGAAGATGGGGAAGAATGCTGCTGTCATATGCATGAATACCATGTTCATGAAGAATGCGATGATCCTGAATGTTCTTGTCATGACCATGAGCATCACCATCACCATGATGAAGAATGCTGTCATGACCATGAGCATCACCATCACCATGATGAAGAATGCTGTCATGATCACGAACACCATGATGAAGAATGCTGTCATGACCACGAACACCATCATCACGATCATGAATGCGATGATCCTAACTGCTCTTGCCACGACCATGAACATCATCATCATCACCATGATCACGAATGTACAGATCCTAATTGCTCCTGCCATGATCATCATCACCATCATGCAGACGATGTATTTGTATCTTGGGGCAAGGAAACAACCCAAGAATATACTAAAGAACAACTTGAACATATTCTGGCAGAGCTTCTCCACGCTGACGAATACGGCATGGTACTCCGTGCAAAAGGTATTGTTAAAGGACAAGCTGGGGAATGGTTCCACTTTAACTACGTACCTGGTGAAGGCAGCGTAGAGGTGGGTGCAGCAGATTATACTGGTCGTTATTGTGTAATTGGCAGCAAGCTGGACGAAGAAGCATTGGAAGAACTCTTCGCTTGCAAGGACTAAGAGAGGATAAATTTAATGGAACAAGAAAAACGCGAGGTCCCCGTCTACATATTCCTGGGACTTTTGGAATCTGGCAAGACTTCCGTTGTTATGGACTTTTTGTCCAGTAACGATTTTGGGAGCAAGGCCTGCAATTTGATTATTTGTTGCGAAGAGGGCGAAGAAGAATACGATGAAGAGATTCTGGAAAAGAGTCATTCCATCATCATCAATGTCGAATCTGCTTCTCAACTTCACTATGCATTCTTCCGCGAATTAGAAGAAAAATATCAACCTACCACTGTTATGATTGAATGGAATGGCATGTGGGATTTGAAGGAATTCATGGCTGAGCCCATGCCTAACAATTGGTTTGAATTCCAGAATATTGGCTTGATTGATGCTTCTACTTATGAAGTTTATACTAAAAACATGAAGGATCGCTTCATGCAAATTTTCCGTTTCTCCGACATAGTTGTTTTCAATCGTTGTGATGAAAGCACTCGTCAACAAGATATTCGCAGAAATATTCGTGTGCTGAACAAGAACGCACGTGTTTATTTTGAATCCGAGGATGAAAACTTCGTACAAGAAAAACCTGAGCTTCCTTACGATATTACCAAGACTCCTATCGATGTTTCTTTTGACGATTATGGTGCTTTGATGGCGGATATCCAAGAACAACCTGAAGTTTACAACAAAAAGGTGATTAAAACCGACGGCTATATTTGCTGTGGTATGGCAGGACGTGAGGTGCGTACCGTTTTTGGTCGTATGGGCATGGCTTGTTGCGCAGATGATATGATGTTCTTGGGATTTACTGCCTCTGGGGATTGCTTCAAGAGAATGAATGCTCGTAAAAACGAGAAAATTTGGGGCACTGTTACTGGTCGCTTGACTGTAATGCTTAATCCTGATGGAGAAATCGAAGATGTGCATATCGAAGTCCTCGAATTCAAGAAGAAGGCTAAGCCGGAAGACACAGTTGTATACTTTAATTAAAAGTTTGAATATATTGAAAAAAATCCTGCTTTATGCAGGATTTTTTGCTTTTAAAGGAGAATTAAGTAAGTTATAAAAAATAGGCAAGGTAGGTCCAAAAGTGGCCTCCTTAATTTAGCAAGGAGATGAAATCATGATATTATTAATAGTTATGATTATCGTTAGCATTTTGGTTGCCTTGTTTGCAATGCAAAATGCAATGGTTGTTGAACTGAATTTTATCTTCTGGGAATTTACAGCTTCTTTAGTAGTAGTAATTGTCAGTGCATTTGCTTTGGGTATTTTGGTTGCCTTGTGTTTTATGCTATACATGAAGGCAAAAAATTACATGAAAACACGCAAAATGCAAGATGAGTTGAACAAGCTGCAAGCAGAAAATGCTAAACTTACAGAACGCATTAACATGCTTCAACATTCTCAAATGGCTCATGACAATGCAGCATTAAAAAGAACTGATGAAATCGTTGTTAAGAGTACCAATAATGTAGGCGAATAAAGATGATTGCGAAAACTCGTAAGTGGGTAATTAACGAATTTAATAAAGAAAAAGCAAGCTGCTTTGCTGATGAGCTTGGCATAAGTCCATTAGTTACTGGTATTCTTCTAGAAAGAGGCTTTTCCAATACGGACGAAATGAAGGAGTTTCTTTATGGGTCCGATGAGCCATTCCATGATCCCTTCCTTTTAAAGGATATGGACAAAACGGTGGCTCGTATAGAAACTGCCTTGGCTAACAACGAAAAGATTACCGTGTATGGGGACTACGATGTTGATGGTATTACCGCATCAAGCCTTCTATACATTTATTTGAAGAATCGTGGAGCCAATGTTAAGACTTACATCCCAAAACGCGAAAGCGAGGGCTATGGGTTAAACGACGATGCTCTAAAGAACATATACGAAGACGGTACGACTTTGGTTGTAACTGTGGACTGTGGTATTAGCGGTATCAAAGAGGTTGCTAATGCTCCCAAAGGTCTGGATATCATAATAACAGATCACCACACAGTTCCTGAAGAGCTTCCAGAGGCTTACGCAATTGTAAACCATAAGCAAAAGGATTGTCCGTATCCCTTTAAGGATTTGTCCGGCGTTGGTATTGCATTTAAGCTTTGTCAAGCGTTGGAACAAAAGGTGCCCGGTCAATTGCCAACTTGGGTTGAATATACGGAGTTGGTAACACTTGGTACTGTTGCGGATATCGTTCCTCTCCTAGGTGAGAATAGGGAGATTGTTCGCAGAGGCTTGAAGGCTATGGCTAATACCAAGCTGATAGGCTTACAAGCTTTAATGAAGGCTGCTGGTTGTAATCCTGAAAATGTTACTTCGGATAGCATTGGCTTTATGTTAGCGCCTAGACTTAACGCTGTAGGTCGCTTGGAGCATGCTCAAAGTGCAGTAGAGCTTCTTGTAGCTGATAATTATGTAACTGCTGATGAAATTGCTAGCAAGTTAAATCGAGAAAATGCAGAGCGTCAAGAAATTTCTCGCAAAATTGCAGATTCTGCTGAAGCAATGCTGGCTAAGGAAAAACACATAGATACAGCGATTATTTTGACGGATTACGATTTGCCTGCGGATTTGAAATGGCATCCTGGTGTTATTGGTATCGTTGCAAGTCGTTTAGTGGATCGTTACAATTTGCCAACAATTATCATGTCGGTAAATGAAGAAGGCATGGCTAAGGGGTCTTGCAGAAGTATTCCGGCTTTGAATTTATACGAAGCTATTGCAGCAGAGAGTGATATCTTAACTCAATTTGGTGGACATCATCAAGCGGCAGGCTTGACCTTACCCTTTGAAAATGTGCCAGAGTTCATCCGTCGTTTTAAAGAGTATGTAAAGAAAACATTATCACCTGAGGATTATGTTCCTCGTCAGGTAGTGGATGTTGTTATTGAGCAGGGTAGCATTTCGGAGAAAGATTTGGACGAATTGTCCATGCTGGAACCCTGTGGCTGCAGCAATTTATCACCAGTTTTTGCTTTCCAAAATGCATTGCTGCGTAGACCTCGTAGTATGGGCAAGGATAGAACCCATCTTCAGTTTGATGTGGATAAGGGTGATAATTCTTTCCGGGGCATTGTTTGGAATGGTGCCAACCAACTGCCATTCTTGTTCGATTCTTCCATAGTTGATATGGCATTCAGTCCTAAACTGAATGTTTGGAAGGATACCAAGAGTGTTCAGTTATATGTGCATAATATCAGGCAAAGCATAACGGTGGGAGATTTGCGTGATGCTGTCGACCAAAAATATACCTTGTTAAAGGGTGTTGCGCGTACGGAAAATAAAATTTCTTGTTTTGCTAACACCAGTACTCATGCGCTGATTGGTTCGCTTATGGTCGATGGTTTAAATCAATATGTTGATGTTTTGAAATTTAATGAAATAGATAAAACTTGTAGTACGGCAGTGATTTATGATATGCCTTCCATTGGTATCAAGTCCTTGTTGAAAGAACTTAAATCAAAGGGTGTACAAGTAGCAATGGTTCTTTATAAAAGGGCAGAGGGTGAAGCTCTCTTAGATAGATTAAACATAGAATGCCCCGATAGAGAAATGATGGCCAATGCTTATCGTCAGGTAATGGTAGCCTTGGGCAAGGGAAATACAAGCAAAGAATATCTGTGTACGTTGCCCTATACCTGTGAAAATTCTTTTAATATTATGAAAGAATTAGGCTTCATTGTAGAAGATGGCGAAGAGTACAGGCGTGGTGAGATTGTTAAGAAAAGTCTTGAAGATAGTCAGCTTTATAACAAGCTCCAAAGCGTTAGAGCTCAAAAGCAAATGGTTTATCGAGAAAATATGCGCGTTAGCCAATATGAATTAGTACGTGGCTAAGGCATTATAAGGAGTGGGGAAGATGCCCTCTACAGCGGATTGTAAAACAATAGAAGAATTTAAAGAGAAAGCCAAATATTTAGGCATTGATGAGTTAGAGTATGTCATGAAGGCCTACAATTTGGCCAACGATGCACATAAAAACCAGTTTCGTAAATCTGGTGAACCCTATATTATCCATCCCATTGGTGTTGCCAGCATTTTAACTGGCCTCAACATGGATAAGGAAACCCTGGCTGCAGCATTTTTACATGATGTAGTTGAAGATACTGATTACACCTATGAAGATATTTCCAATATGTTTGGCGTTACCGTTGCTAACTTGGTGGATGGTGTGACTAAATTAGGCAAATTGGACTTTATCTCCAAGGAAGACCGTCAAATCGAAAGCTATCGTAAAATGTTTTTGGCTATGGCTAAGGACATCCGCGTAGTATTGATTAAGCTTGCGGATAGATTGCACAATATGCGTACCATGAAGTTCATGCCTCAGCATAAGCAACAATCCATCTCTCGCGAAACCCTGGAAATATTTGCTCCTTTGGCTCATAGACTTGGTATCAGTGCCATTAAATGGGAGCTGGAGGATTTGGCGTTCCGTTATATGGAACCCGATGTTTACTACGATTTACAACAACAGGTTAAGGTTCGTCGTAGTGAACGCGAGGCCATGGTTTATGAAGCCATGGACACTTTAAAGGACGCAGTTGAAAAAGCAGGTATTAAATGCGAAATTCAAGGCCGTCCGAAAAACTTTTATAGCATTCATAAAAAAATGAAAAGGGATAATAAATCCCTTAACGAAATATATGACCTTTTGGCTATTCGTGTTCTTGTGGATAGCGTTAAGGATTGTTATGGTGCCTTGGGTATTGTACATAGTATGTGGAAACCTATTCCTGGTCGTTTCAAGGACTATGTTGCTGTACCTAAGACTAACATGTATCAATCCTTGCATACCACTGTTATGTCTAGCGCAGGTCAACCCTTGGAAATTCAAATTCGTACCTTTGAGATGCACCGTATTAGTGAATATGGTATCGCAGCTCATTGGCGTTATAAAGAATCCGGTGGTTCCAAAGTTGCAACTGGTTCTAACAAGGCTTTCGACTCCAAGATGAGTTGGCTTCGTCAACTGTTGGAATGGCATGGCGACTTAAAGGATTCTCGCGAATTTGTTGATACAGTTAAAATGGATATTTTCGCGGATGAGGTGTTCATTTTCACCCCCCGCGGAGACGTTATCGACTTGCCCTATGGCTCTGTTCCCATCGACTTTGCTTACCGTATCCATACTGATGTAGGCAATCGTTGTGTAGGTGCAAAGGTTAATGGTCGTATTGTTCCTTTGGATTATCATCTGAAAAATGGTGACATTGTTGAGGTTATTACCTCCAAGCAATCCAACGGTCCTAGCCGTGATTGGGTAAATATTTGCGGCTCTAACGATACCAAGAACAAGATTCGTAACTGGTTCAAGAAGGAAAGACGCGAAGAAAATATTGCCAAAGGTCAGGAAATGCTGGAACGTGAGGTTAAGCGTTTAGGCTATGAACCTAAGACCATGCTTGCTCCGGACAAGTTAAAAGAAGTTGCTAATAAGCTGCGTATTGATACTGGTGAAAATCTAGTTGCTACTATTGGTTATGGCGGAATTACAATGAATACCGTTATGACCAAACTGGTTGATATTTATAAACGTGAGCAAAAAGCAGAGACTCCCAAGGATTTGCAAGAGGTTCTTTCTGAACTCAAACCTCGTCAATCCAAATCTAAAAACAGCCATGGTATCCTGGTAAAAGGTGAAGATGGCATTATGGTTAAGCTTGCTCGTTGCTGCAATCCTATTCCTGGTGACCCGGTTGTTGGTTATATTACTCGTGGCGCTGGTATTTCCGTCCATCGAGCAGATTGTCCTAATGTTCTTAGTAATAAACCAGAAGAACAAGCTCGTCTCATTGAAGTAGGTTGGGATGTTAAGGTTAACGATGTCTTTAAGGCAAATCTTCTCATCACTTCTATGGATAGACCTGGTCTCATGAGCGAAGTATTGAATATTGTCAGCGAAACCAAACTCAATATCTATGCGTTGAATGTTCACACTGATAAGAGTAAAACTTGCGTAACCAATCTTGGTCTTGATATTTCTGCTGTTGACCAACTCAATTACGTAATTAACAAGATTAGAAGATTAAAGGGAATTTATACGGTTGAACGTATTATTTCCAATGGCGGAGGGAAAATATGAGAGCAGTAGTGCAAAGAGTTAGCCAAGCTTCTGTAACAAGCGAAGGCACTCTTACTGGCAAAATCGAGAAGGGACTTTTGGTTCTTTTAGGTGTTGCTGATGGTGATACTGATAAAGATTTAGATTACATCGTCGACAAGGTGTGCGGATTGCGCATCTTTGAAGATGAAAATGATAAAATGAATCTCTCTGTAAAAGATGTAGGCGGCAAAATTTTGGCAGTGAGCCAATTTACTCTCTTTGGTGATTGTCGCAAAGGCAAAAGACCAGCCTTTATTACAGCTGCTAAACCCGATATTGCAGAGGCTTATTATGATAAATTTGTAAAAGGCTGCGAAGCAAATGGCCTTCAAGTTGAATGTGGTGTTTTCCGCACACATATGATGGTTGATTTGACTAATGATGGACCTGTGACCATCTTGCTCGATAGTACTAAACTTTTCTAAAAACGGCGATAATCGTTAAGGAGAATATTATGAAAGTATATAAGACAGAGGTAAGCAGCTTCGCAACTAACTGCTATTTTGCTGTGAATGAAGCAACCCAAGAAGGCGTTATTGTTGATCCTGGCGCTGAGGTAGAACAAATCCTTGCCATGATTAAACAAGCCAAAGCAAAATGCGTAGCCATTTTCTTGACTCATGGTCATTCCGACCATATTGGCGCCCTCAATGACTTGCGCAAAGAAACTGGTGCAGAAGTATATGTTTCTGCTAAAGATAAAAAGATGCTGGGGGATGCTCGTAGCAATTTGTCCCTTTACTTTGGCGACAATATCAAATGTGCAGAACCAGAACACGTAATCGAAGGTGATGATTACATTACTGTTGCAGGTATGGAATTTGATGTATATGCAACTCCTGGTCATACTCCTGGCGGCATTTGTTTCTACAATAAAGAAGCAAATATGCTCTTTGCTGGTGATACCGTTTTCTGCGAATCCATTGGTCGTACCGATTTCCCTGGCGGAAGCTATAAAGAAATTTTGAATTCTATTAAAACTAAAATCTTGGTTCTTCCCGAAGACACTAATATTCTTCCCGGTCATGGACCAACTTCTACTGTAGGCTGGGAACGCCGTCGCAATCCGTTCCTTCAATAATTATGAATAACATGAGTAACCTTAACTGGAAGGATATCAGGACAAGTACTGCTTTCAAACTGTGTGTAGTTGCTATAGTTTCCTTTGTTCTGTATTCCTTGGCAGGTTTTTTATTCCCTATATTGTTATCAATATCCTTAGCCTTTGTGCTCTATCCCATGGCAAAGCTGCTAACCAGAACAGGGGCAAGTTATGCTCTTTCTGTAATTTTGGCGGTAACAGGCTTTTTCATTGGCTTAGGCTTTGTTGTTTATCTGTTTGTATTGCCAATTTTTGGACAAATCAATGAATTGACTCAAAAATTGCCACAGCTCATCAACAATTCTCAAGCCATTGATATTAACGCTATTGTTCAAAACAAGGGTAAGCTGCCAATGTTGCCGAGTAACTTTGATACTCTTATGGATAGTTTGATGCAATGGGCAATGGGCTTTGCTGGAAATTTTCTTAGAGATGCTTTGGCTAGCAGTGTGAATGTAGTATCTAGTCTTTTAGGATTGGTTGTTGTACCGTTTCTTACAATTTATCTTTTGAAGGATTGGCAGGAAATGCGTTCCATGGTTATTCATTTTTTCCATTATGCAGATCAAGAAAAGGTTACTCACGTAATTGATGATATTGGCGAGACTATTTCATCCTATGTAATTGGTCTAGCAAAATTGTCTGTATTATCAGGATGTACTATTACTCTGGGCATGACTTTGCTGGGTGTAAATTATCCCTTCGTTTTGGGATTCTGGGCAGTTTTGGCCGAGACTGTTCCTGTAGTTGGACCTATTCTTGGTGCAATTCCAGCAGTGTTCTTGGCATCTAGGATTGATATAAATACTGCAATTTATGTTGCAATTTTCTATGCTGTTTATTATCAACTGGACGCTAACGTTTTGTTGCCAAAGGTAATGGGCGATAAAATTGATTTACATCCTGTTGTAATCATCGCATCTTTGATTATTGGTGCTAAATTATTCGGTATTATCGGCATGGTTTTCGCAGTTCCCGTAGCTGCAGTTTGTCGTGTCCTTTATAAAGAACTCTGGCATTTAGGAGAAGAGAACGATTGAAGACTTACCGTCTGATTAATAATTTAGACATAGATATTACTCGTGCTGTATGTGATATGGCTGCGTTATATGGCTTTGCACCAAACGATGCTTCTGATTTCAAGCTGGTTTTCTCTAAAGAGGGTGCGTGCGTAAAAGCAGAACTTTTAGCTAGCGAATTTGCTCCTCTTGTATTTACCGATTTATTGGACGATGCGAGGGAAGAGACTAGCGGGGAAATTAACCGTATAGTAAAGCTATTGACTATAGCGATTTTCAGTAAAGTGACAGGTTTTCAGCCTGAGCTTTCCTGGGGTATTCTTACAGGTGTTCGTCCTACAAAACTCGTACATAAACTAATGGATGAGGGTGCAGGTGAGCCTTTAGAATATCTACAAAATAAATATCTGCTTCACGAAGAAAATGCCAGATTGCTTTGTAATATTGCCAAATTACAAAAGAGTTTACTATCTGATAAAAAGCGTTTTCAAGAAGCTGGAATCTATATTGGCATTCCTTTTTGTCCGTCAAGATGTTCCTACTGTTCTTTTCCTAGTGGGATTATTCCTAGAGACGAAGAAAGTCAACAAAACTTTTTAAATTTAATTGAACAAGATATAGAAAATGTGGTACAATTAATAGGTATGCGTGGGATTATGCCCACAAGTCTTTATATTGGTGGAGGTACACCAACAAGCTTGGCAGATAAACCATTTGCAAGGCTCATGAAGATGTGCTCCAAATACCTAAATTTACCTAGCATAAAGGAATTTACAGTCGAGGCAGGACGCCCCGATTGTTTTAGCATTTCTAAATTGCATTCTATGGAAAATGCTGGAGTAAATAGGGTATCCGTAAATCCACAGACCTTTCACGATGGTACTCTAAAAATCATTGGTCGTGCTCATTCGGTTAGTGATTTTTACAAGGCCTATGAATTAGTTCGAGGTAGTGAGATTCCAATTATCAATATGGATTTGATTATTGGACTTCCTGGTGAGAGCGAAAGGGACATAGAGTTTTCCTTGACAGAAGCGAAACGCTTGGCTCCAGAAAACTTGACTGTGCATACGTTGACCTTGAAAAAATCTGCTCCCTTATTTGGTTCTAAGATGAGTCTAGAGTCACAATCAGCAAGCCGCATGGTTGCTAGGGGAATGGAGATTGCCAAAGAGCTTGGCATGGTTCCTTACTATTTGTATCGTCAGCATTATATGCTGGGTCATTTGGCGAATATTGGCTATGCTCGCCCTGGTATGGAAAGCGTTTACAATATTCAAATGATGGAGGAACGTCATCCAATTATCGGCATTGGTCCTAGTTCTGCTAGCAAGATGCCTTTGGCAGATGGTCATCATTTAAACAAACTGAGCATGCCCAAAAATGTTCAGACTTACAAAGACAATTTGCAATCTCTCTTTGTTAAACGAAGGGAATTGTTTGAAAATATTAAGTAAGAAGGATAAATTAAGGAGATAAAGATGTTAACTAGTGCACCGAGAGGTACAAAAGATATAATGCCGGCTGATGTGAAAGCCTGGATTTGTCTTGAAAATATTGTACGTAGAATTTGCGGACAATATGGTTACAAAGAAATCCGCACTCCGGTTTTCGAACATACTGAACTTTTCCAACGCGGCATTGGTGATACTACCGACGTTGTAGAAAAAGAAATGTATACCTTCACTGACCGTGGTAATCGTAGCATTACCCTGCGTCCTGAAAATACTGCTTCTGCTGTACGTGCTTATGTTGAACACAAGCTGTACAAGGAAGATGCAGCAACCAAATTCTTCTACATGGGACCCATGTTCCGTTATGACAGACCTCAAGCTGGTCGTCTGCGTGAATTCCATCAATTTGGTATCGAAGCACTTGGCGTAGAAGGTCCTAATGTTGATGCTGAAATTATTCTCTTGGCTGTGCAAGTGCTGCAAGAGCTTGGACTCAAGGATTTGAAATTAAAAATCAATTCTGTTGGTTGTCCTAATTGCAGACCTGGTCACAGAGATAAATTACAAGCTTTCTTCAAACCCAATTTGGGTGAGATGTGCGAGATGTGCAAGAGCCGTTATGATCGCAATCCTTTGCGTCTTTTGGACTGCAAGAATAAGCGTTGCCAAGAGCTTGGAGTAGGTGCTCCGTCCTTGGAAGAATGCCTGTGCGACGAATGTAAAGCTCATTTTAATGGCTTGAAGGAGCTCTTAACTGCTGCTGGTATTGAATACGAAATCGACCATAATCTGGTTCGTGGTCTTGATTATTACACCAAAACTGCTTTCGAAATTCAATATTCTCCCTTGGGAGCACAATCTGCAGTATGCGGCGGTGGTCGTTACGATGGCCTCGTAAAAGAAATTTCTGGGGATGATGGTCGTCCTGGTATTGGTTTTGCTATGGGTATGGAACGTGTACTCTTGGCTTTGGAATCTCAAAACCTGCTGCCTAAATTCGACGAAAGCATCGATGCTTACATTGTATGTCCCAAGAAAGAAAACTTTACCTTGGCTTTCAAAACTGCTATCGAACTTAGAAGAGCTGGCTTCACTGTTGAATATGATTTCAATGGTCGTAGCATGAAAGCACAAATGAAGCAAGCTAATAAATTCCAAGCTAAAAAGGTTGTAATTTTTGGTGAGGACGAGCTCACTCGTAATGCTGTAACTCTAAGAGATATGGCTACTAGTGAACAAGTCGAGGTGGCAATCGCTGAACTTGCAAGCAAATTGTAAGATTAGTGTTGGATGAACTATGAGATAGTATCGTTCGTAACTTAGTTTTATAAAAATTAACTATAAATTATTACAAATTTTAATGAGGTGTATGAAATGATTAATGAAAAACGCAACTCCAAATGTGGCATGCTTGACGTTGTAAACGCAGGCCAAAGCGTAGTTCTCTGCGGTTGGGTTTCCAAACGTCGTGACCATGGTGGATTGATTTTCGTTGACTTGCGCGATCGCAGCGGTA
>JAKSOJ010000080.1 GCA_024405645.1 Phascolarctobacterium sp.
TACAAATGAAATAAAAAACGCACACCCGCGGGTGTGCGTTTTGTTTTACATATGTTCAGCTTTGGATTAATATGTCTAGCTTTGGATTAGTCCATTTTCGGAAGAGATGCTCTGTATTTAGCGAGTTCTTCGTCGGAAGGAATGTAGTCATCCATAACGCCATCATGGAATTTTTCGTAAGCATACATATCGAAGTAACCAGTACCGGTAAGACCGAAGAGGATGGTCTTTTCTTCGCCGGTTTCTTTGCATTTGATAGCTTCGTCGATAGCTACGCGAATTGCATGAGAGGATTCAGGAGCAGGGAGGATGCCTTCGCAACGAGCGAAGTATTCAGCTGCTTCGAATACGTCAGTTTGAACAACGGAAGTAGCTTCCATCAGGCCATCATCATAAAGTTGAGAGAGTACAGGGCTCATGCCATGGTAACGCAAGCCGCCTGCATGGTTAGCACTCGGAATGAAGTCGCAGCCAAGGGTGTACATCTTAGCCAATGGGCAAATCATACCAGTATCGCAGAAGTCATATGCATAGGTGCCACGGGTAAAGCTCGGGCAGGATGCAGGTTCAACAGCGATGATGCGATAATCTGCTTCGCCACGGAGTTTTTCGCCCATGAAGGGAGAAATGAGGCCGCCAAGGTTGGAGCCGCCACCAGCGCAACCGATGATGATATCGGGTTTAATGCCATATTTATCCATAGCAGCTTTAGCTTCCAAGCCGATTACGGATTGATGCAGGAGAACTTGGTTCAAAACGGAACCCAGAACATAACGGTAGCCAGGAGTGGTAACTGCAACTTCTACTGCTTCGGAAATTGCACAACCCAAGGAACCAGTGGTGTCCGGATGTTCAGCAAGAATTTTTTGACCAACTTGAGTAGTCATGGAAGGAGAGGGGATTACGCTTGCACCATAGGTACGCATAACTTCGCGACGGAAGGGCTTTTGTTCGTAGGAGCATTTAACCATGTAAACCTTGCAGTCCAGACCAAGGTAGGAGCAAGCCATGGAAAGTGCAGTACCCCATTGACCAGCGCCGGTTTCGGTAGTTACACCCTTCAGACCTTGCTTTTTAGCATAGTATGCTTGAGCGATGGAAGAGTTCAATTTGTGGGAACCGGAGGTGTTGTTGCCTTCGAATTTATAGTAGATTTTTGCAGGAGTTTGCAGCTTTTCTTCTAAGCAGTATGCACGAACCAGCGGAGAGGGACGATACATTTTGTAGAAGTTACGGATTTCTTCCGGAATTTCGATGTAAGCGGTATCGTTGTCAAGCTCTTGAGCAACGAGATCGCTACAGAAAACAGCGCTCAATTCTTCTGCAGTCATAGGCTCGTGAGTACCAGGGTTCAGCAGCGGAGCGGGTTTATTTTTCATATCTGCGCGAACGTTGTACCATTTTGTAGGCATTTCGCTTTCGTTCAAATAAATTTTGTAAGGGATTTTTTGTTCAGCCATTTTAAAGTTCCTCCTAAAAGATTTTTTATGGATAAGGAGCTGTTGGGGAAATAAAAAAGTCCCAACAGTCTATAAACTGCTGGGACAGGATATCCTGCGGTGCCACCCGGCTTGGCGCTACGCGCCCACCTTAACGCATACATGCATATGCTGACCTTGTTAACGGAGCGTCCGCTCCGGCTCGCTTACTATTAGTTCGGCTCGCCCTCAAAAGCCCATTCGCTTGCAGGTTATTTGTCTCGCTTCCATCGTCCGAGACTTGCTGTAAAACACGTTTGCAAACTACTTACACTTCTTCTACGGTTTATAGAGTAAGTATAGCATTTACGAAAGGTAGTGTCAACAAAGAGCTGTGTATACATTATCTAGTACCACGAAAATGTTTTAAACGAATAATTAAGATTTCAACATTTTATTTTTTCAGAAAACTTTTTCTTGTTGTGTTATAATAAATCTATTATATTAGAATAAAAAGGTGTAAAGCGCCTTTAATGTGATAATGGAGGTTTCCATGCCCGGTCCTGGTTTTGGCGGCCCTGGCGGTCGCTATTTAACAGATGAAGAAAAGAATAACGTTCCCAAGGTCACCAAGGAGCTTTTGGTAAGAATTCTGTCCTATCTCAAGCCCTATTGGCTGCAATTTTGCTTCGTTTTCGTTGCAATTTTGATCTCCTGCGGCGTAGGTCTGTTGCCTTCCATCATCATGGGTCGCATTGTGGACGAAGCCCTTGTGGGCAAGGACTTGAACCTTTTAATCAAGCTGCTTTTAATGGCTCTTGCGGCTCTCACTACTAGCCAATTAATTGGCGTTTTGGAAAGCTATATCAATGCGTGGATTTCCCAACGCATTATTTTTGATATGAAAAACCAGATGTACCAACATCTGCAATATATGCCACACTCCTTCTTTACTACGGAAAAGCAGGGGGACATCATCACCCGTATGAACACTGATATCAGTGGTGTATCCAATGTTATCAGTGGCACCTTGAGCAATATCGTCAGCAATGTGGCAACGGTTATTACCACACTGGTGGCTCTCTTTAGCATGAGCTGGCAGTTGGCCTTGGTTGGCATGGTCATCATCCCGTTTTTGATCCTGCCCACAAGAACCGCAGGCAAAACTCGTTGGCAGCTTTTGAGCGAGAGCCAAGCGAAAAATGACGAGCTCAACCAAGTAATTAACGAAACTTTATCCGTAAGTGGCTCCATGCTGGTGAAGATTTTCACTAGGGAAGAGGAGGAGTACAAAAACTTCGTTAAGGTTAATGAAGAGGTTACGGAGATTTCCCTTAAGGAGCAACGCAGTGGTAAATGGTTCATGGTTGTCCTGGGGATGTTCATCCAGCTTGGTCCCTTGCTGATTTATTTCGCGGGTGGCTGGTTCATTATTAACAATATTGACCCGACCTTGACCATTGGTACTATTACCGCAACCGTAACATTAATCAATAGATTGTATCGCCCCATCGAACAGCTTTTGAATTTGCAGGTGGATTTCACTCGTTCTTTGGCGCTGTTTACTCGTATTTTTGACTATTTTGACCGCGAAAATACCATTGTTAGTCCAGAAAATGGTGCTAAGCCCAATGTGGATTTACAGCCCATCGTCTATGACCATGTGGCCTTTAGCTATGACCCCACTGTTGAGCTTTTGACGGACGTTAGCTTTACTGTGCCCGGTGGCAAGATGTACGCCATCGTCGGTCCGTCTGGCAGTGGTAAATCCACAGTTGTCAACCTCATTCCTCGTCTTTACGATGTGCTGGGGGGCAAGGTCACCATTGCTGGAGTGGATGTTCGCGACTTCGACTTGAAGTATCTGCGTCAATGCATTGGCGTGGTAACTCAAGAATCCTTCATGTTCAACGGAACAATTTTGGACAATTTAAAATACGCCAAGGCAGATGCTACCATGGAAGAAATCGAAGCTGCCTGTCGCATTGCCAATATTCACGATTTTATCGTATCTCAACCCAAGGGCTATGATACGGAGGTGGGCAATAGGGGTCTCAAATTATCCGGTGGTGAAAAGCAACGCATTTCCATCGCGCGCGTTATTTTGAAGAAT
Organism: Phascolarctobacterium sp.; assembly: GCA_024405645.1. GTDB lineage: Bacteria > Bacillota > Negativicutes > Acidaminococcales > Acidaminococcaceae > Phascolarctobacterium_A. Next base: position 3,532 of record JAKSOJ010000080.1, read on the forward strand.
CCGAAGATTTTAATCTTGGACGAGGCGACCTCTGCACTGGATTCCATTTCCGAAAATTCCATTCAGGATGCTTTGGAGAATATGATGAAGGGGCGCACTAGCATTGTCATCGCCCATAGGCTGTCCACGATTTTGAAGGCAGATTGCATTCTTGTAGTTAAGGATGGGGTTATCGCAGAGCAGGGCACTCATGAGGAGCTTTTGGCTTTGGGAGGAACCTATCGCGAGTTGTACGAAACCCAGTTCCGTCAAGCTATTACCTACGAAACAGAGCATAAAAACAAGATGGATGTACGTAGCTTTAGTACGGAATACGAGGTTCGTACAATCCTGCCAGAAGATAGTGAAGACATTTATAAGCTTGGCAAGCTCAATCTTAAATACTATCAATCCATGCACAATCTTCCTGCTGCGGAAAGCTTAACGGAATTCATTTCGCGTTTACCGCAACAATCCAAGGATCAGGATAGATATCTCGTTGGCTTCTATGACGAAGCGAATTTGCTGGCGGTCATGGAGATTATTACGGGGCATCCCCAAGAAGATGCTGCCTTCATTGGCTGGTTTATGGTGGATGGCGCTAAGATGTGCCAAGGCATTGGTTCTCGCATTTTCGCTGATGTTCGTGCAGCGCTCAAAGCCTACGGCTACAACAGCCTTTCCATTGCCTGTAATCAAGAAAACACCCAAGCCATTGCTTTTTGGAAGGAACAAGGGTTTGTGGGCGTTAATGAAGTTGATAATGTATTAACTTTGAGAAAAGAAATATAATATTTGAGGGGAATATGAACAACATAAAAAATTATGGCTTGCTGATGCTCAGCGTTTTCTTCATGAGCGCTTCTGCAATTTTCGTGAAGCTCTCTAGCGCTCCTAGTGCAGTCACAGCCTTTTACCGATTATTTATTACATCCTGCATATTGTTGCCCTGTTTGCTCATAAGCAAGGAAAAGCTCGCGGAATATAAGTCCTTGACGAAAAAGCAATTGGGAATCATCGTGGTTAGTGGTCTCTTAATTGCGGTCCACTACGTTATGTGGTTCGAATCCCTACGCTTTACTTCTGTTTCTAGCTCCACTGTTTTGGTCAGTCTGCAGCCTCTGTATTCCATGCTTTTCGGCTACATCTTCCTCAAGGAAAAGGTGAGCGGTGTAGGCCTCTTTGGTTGTCTGCTAGCCATCTTGGGCGTCGTAGTCATCGCCTGGGGTGACTTCAAGATTAGTGACGAAGCCTTCTTCGGAGACATTCTTTCCCTTGCGAGTGCTGGCGTCATTTCCGCCTACTTCCTCATCGGGCAAATCGTGCGCAAGCATGTAACTGCTGTCACATATTCCGTGCCCTGTTATTTCGCAAGCTCCTTCTTCCTTGCGCTTTACGCAATAACCCTTGGCCAACCCATGCTTGGCTTCGATACTCAAACCTGGTTCGCCTTCGTGGGCATTGCTATTGTATCGACAATTGGCGGACAATTCATCCTCAACCTTTTGCTCAAGGATTTGTCTGCAACATCTGTTACCACGGGCATTTTGGGTGAGCCCGTTGGCACTATCATTTTGGCATTCTTCATCCTGGGAGAAACAATTTCCCTGCGTCAGCTTGCTGGTATCATCCTGATTATGGGTGGTCTGGGAATTTACTTCTTCTATCCAATTTTAAAAGGGAAAAAATAAGCTAAAAACCTTTGCTTTGTGCAGAGGTTTTTTATATTTTTAGCAACTAAAAAGCATATTTTATCGTTGTTGGGGAGAAGATTGTGAAATCTTTATGAACAATTTAGTTAAGCGATTTAATAATTAAAAATTTGTATTATAATTAAAATGAATAAGTGTAATGTATATACTCAACAATATGTTAGATAGTTATATTATCTATCTCTGCTTGATATATAAATAAATGCAGTCCTTAAATATATAAGATAAGAGGAATAGCAATGGAAGAGGCAAAAAATTATTCAAAATATGAAGATGAACAACAGCTCTTTGCTATCATTCAAGCATTTGAACTAACCAGTGAAGCTATTGGCTCCATTATTTTCATCTTTGATATAAATAAACGCACTGCATTAGTTAGTAAATCCGACGCTAAATTTTTAGGCGTACCCGAAGTAACATACAATGTTCCCTATAAACCGAGTACTGCAGGTGCAGTATTACCTGAATATGTAAATGAATATATTCGCATTCATGAGACCGTCATGGAAGGTGCGGATTTCGCCAAAGGCATTGTCGGCCTGAAAAGTGCCAAGGGCATAGACTATCTTTACGAGCTTTCTATTCGTGCTCTGAAGGATAAAGAGGGCAAACATACTGGCAAGGCTGTAGGCATCTACAGAAACGTTACGGAATATGCGCGAGCTGTCCAAAGAGAAATTGATTTAAACTTAAAAACTACCAACGTATACGAAGAGATTTCCAAACGCTTGGCAGGTGCCAGAGATATGGCAAGTGGCGTCAATTCTGTTATCAGATTCGTTGGTGAATATCTGGACGTAAGTCGAGTTTACATTTTTGAAAATAAGTTCGGCGAAGAGCTTGTGGGTAATAATACCTT
>JAKSOJ010000081.1 GCA_024405645.1 Phascolarctobacterium sp.
CTAATATTTTTTACAAGCGGTTTTAATCTAATATAAAAATATGCTCCTTGACTTTTACAAGTTGAGGAGCTTTTTGTTTGGAAAACGGCGATATTTGGTTTATACTGCGTTGAAATTAAAAAACGGCATGCGTCTGTACGTGTTAGTACTATCCTCATGCCGTTTTTATAATTTCGCCTTGTCTAAACGCAAATCTTGCCGTTTTTTTGGGAATGGTTTGAACCAGATATGAGTATCAATTATTTCGAACAAAAATTCGAGATAGTTCTTGACTTTGGCTTTGTGGGGTGTTAAAATTAAACCGAACAAATGAACGAATTAAGGTGTGCGCTTTGACTGATAGGTTTTATGCAGTTATAGATTTAAAATGTTTTTTTGCTTCGGTGGAGTGCGTGGAGCATGGCTTTGATCCTTTCAAAAAAAATCTGGTCGTGGCCGATGCTGCTCGTGGTAATGGTGCTATTTGTTTAGCTATTTCTCCTGCTATGAAGGCTCTTGGCTGTAAGAATCGTTGTCGCTTGTTTGAGATACCAAGCAATATTGAATATGAGGCAGTAAAGCCGCACATGAAAAAATATATGGAGTATTCTAAGAGAATTGTCAGTATTTATTTGGAATACATTAGCCATGAGGATATTCATGTGTATTCTATTGATGAATGCTTCCTGGATTTAACACCTTATCTTCGCTTATATAAAAAGGAACCTATGGAGCTTGTCAAGTTTCTTATGGACGAGGTGACTAAGCGTACGGGAATTTGCGCTACGGCTGGAGCAGGGACCAATATGTTTCTGGCAAAGGTTGCGCTTGATGTTCTTGCCAAACACGCACCGGACCATATTGCTTATCTTGACGAAAATATCTTCAAAGAAAAAATGTGGAGGTATCGTCCCATTACTGATATTTGGAACATAGGCAGGGGTACGGCAACGAGATTGGCTAGGCATGGTGTATATGACCTATGTGGTGTAACTCGTTTGGATGAAAGCAGTTTGTATAAGGAATTTGGCGTGAATGCTAAATATTTAATTGATCATGCTTGGGGGCGTGAGAGCTGTACTATTAAAGACATTCAAAGCTTTACACCCAAATCAAAATCTCTGTCTAACAGCCAGATTTTGTTTGAAGATTATAATTATGAGAACACGCTTATTGTCTTAAAGGAAATGGTGGATAACTTAACTCTTAGCCTGATAGATAAGGAGCTTACCACAGAGGGAATAAGCCTTTCCATAGGCTATTCTAAGGATGTAGTTCCTGCAACTGGCGGGACTAGGCGACTTGGCTACCGTACGGATTCCTATCGCACTTTGGTTAGTGCTTTCGTAAATTTGTTTGAGGAGACAACATATAGAGACAAACCCATTCGTAAGGTTAGTATCTGCTTTAGCGATGTGGATAGTAAGTTTTACGGAATCGATAATATTTTTGAGGACTACGAGGCTAGTGAGGAGGAATACTCCTTGCAAAAGGCGGTCGTGGGCGTCAAAAAGAAATTTGGCAAGAATGCAGTCATGAAGGGCTTTAGTTATTTGGACAAGGCCACTGGACTCATGCGCAACAAATTAATCGGAGGTCATAATGGTGAATGAACGTGCCAAACAATTCATGGCTTTTATGGCTCTCAAGGGTTACGAGGATTTAATTGCCGAGGCGGAACATTATGTAGAGCCTCGGCTTAATCTTTCTGAGGATCAATTGGAAATAATGAATAGAACCTTTGAAAAGTTACACAAGGGTAGCATTGTTCGGGTCTCATATTATGTCGATGATAGCTACGTTATACTTACAGGCGAGGTTCGTAAAATAAAACCAGAAGAAAGAATAATTTTCGTAAATACAGAGAGCATATTTTTGGATGATATTGTAGATTTAGAAGTTGTATCATAAGGCAAGTGTATGATAAAATAAGTATAGAATTATGCAAAGAATGAGGTGATTCCCATGGCAATTTCTCAAGAAACTATGATGTTTAAACGCAATCAAGAAAAACCAAATGTAGCAGATACTATTCGCGAGGTTTATGCAGCTTTACAAGAAAAAGGTTACGATCCGGTTGACCAAATTGCTGGTTACCTTTTGAGTGGTGATCCTACTTATATTACTAGCTATGACAATGCTCGTACCAAGCTTCGTCGCCACGAACGCTACGAATTAATCGAAGCAATGGTTGTTAGCTATTTGGAAAACAATAAATAAGAGGAAGAATATATAAATATGAGAGTTATGTCCCTGGACGTGGGTACCAAGACTATTGGTATTGCAGTTAGCGATTTAATGGGCATCATTGCTAATGGGGTGGAAACTATTCATCGTACTAGCAAGGAACGCGATTATAAGCGTTTGGCAGAGCTCATTAAAGAGCATGAGGTGGATACTTTAGTACTTGGTTATCCTAAAAATATGAATGGCTCTGTGGGTGAAAGGGCGCAAATTTGTGAAGCAATGGCTGCCGAACTCAAAGAACTATTTCCTGACCTAAAAGATGTGGTGCTTTGGGATGAACGCCTTTCCACAGTAGCTGCTACACGCGTTATGGTTGATGCGGATATCAGCCGTAAAAAACGTAAAAAGGTAGTCGATATGATGGCTGCTGTTGTTATTCTCCAAAATTATTTGGATAGCAAGCAGTTTAAGGCAAGGCTGTAATTTGACAACCGATAAAAATCTATTATACAATTAACCGATAAGTATTTTGCGAGGTGCACTATGGCTGAAGATATTAAATTAGACGGCTTTAACGAAGAAATCGAAGAAGAACCTATCTTTGTTGAAATGTATGACGACAAGGATAATCTGCTTCTTTTCGAAAGAGAAAATGTATTTACTGTAGAAGGCAAACAATTCGCAGTTCTCGTACAACGTTACCTCGACGAGGAAGACGTTCCTGAAGACGAAGAAGAAACTGTAGTTGTTGCTCGTATGGATTTCGATAAAGATGGCGAAGAAGAGTACTTCGATCCTACCGACGAAGAATATGCTACCTTTATGGAATATTACGAAAAAATTACTTCTGAATGGGACGAAGAATAATAATTCGTTAGTAAATAACTGCAAAAAGCCGGACTCAGGTCCGGTATTTTTGTATGAGGAACGTTGATTGATGAAGTTTAAATCTCTTGCGGGTCTTTTACTTGTGGGAACTTTATGTGTAAGCCTGTCTGGTTGCAGTATGGGTGACAACAAAGATTTTGCTGTTAAAGGCTCACGTATTATTGAAGTTAAACCTGGTATGACTACCAGTGATATTGCCAATTTGCTGCATGAAAAGCAATTGGTAAAGAATCCTAGTGCTTTCAAAATGGAGGCACGCTTTAAAGGCTTAGCAGAAAAGCTCCAAGCAGGGGTTTACCAAATCGATGGCGGTCTTTCTAATGCGCAAATCGTAGAGGTTATGGCCAAAGGCCGCGTAAAGCTTCTGCATTTTACCGTGCCAGAGGGTTATACCATTAAGCGTACAGCGAAAAAGCTGGAAGCAGAAGGCATCGGCAAGGCTGATAAATTTATTGCTGCAGCCAAGGACTACGCTCCCTACGATTATATGAAAACAGACAACCCTGAAGTAAAATTCAAGGCTGAAGGGTTCATTTATCCTGCAACCTATGATTTACCAATTGGCATCAGCGAAGAAAAGCTGTTGAAGCTCTTGGTAGATCAATTCGATAAAACACTTAACACCTCCGGTGCTAAAAAGACGATTGCAGAACGCAATCTCAAGATTCGTGATGTTGTGAACATGGCGGCTATGGTTGAGATGGAGGCTGTATTTGCCGAAGAACAACCGCGTATTGCTGGCGTTTTCTTGAAACGCGTAGACATCGGCATGCCAATCCAATCCGATACAACGATTCAATATCTCTTAGGTGAACAAAAGGAAATTGTCACCTATGCAGATTTAAAAATACAAAGTCCTTACAATACATATATTAATGCAGGGCTTCCTCCGGGACCCATTGCATGTCCTAGTATAAAAGCAATCAAGGCAGTGCTTAACCCTGAAAATACAGATTATCTCTACTTTGTTGCAGAAAAGGACGGTCATCATCGCTTCTCCAAAACCTATGCGGAGCATCTTAAAGCTATAGATGACATTGAGAAAGGAAAATAATGGCCAAATTAACCCAAAAGCCTGAGCTGCTTGCTCCGGCTGGAAATATGGAAAAAGGCAAGATGGCCCTTTTGTATGGGGCAGACGCAATTTATCTTGGTGGTAAAATGTTCGGTCTCAGAGCCTTTGCCAACAATTTTTCCATGGAAGAAATCAAAGAAATAACTGAATATGCTCATTCTCTTGGCAAAAAAGTTTATGTTACCGTAAATATTTATGCCCATAATGAGGATGTTAATAAAATGCCTGAATATTTAAAGGGCTTGGATGCTTGTGGTGTTGATGCACTTTTAATCTCCGATTTGGGTGTATGGATGACTGCGAAAAAAACCATTCCCAACATGGCTCTTCATGTAAGTACTCAGGCCAATAATACCAATTTTGCAACCGTACAAGCTTGGGCGGATTTAGGAGCTGAACGCGTAGTTCTCGCTCGTGAGCTTTCCCTGGCAGAGATTAAAGAAATTGGTGCAAGAACTAAAGTAGAATTGGAAACCTTTGTGCATGGTGCTATGTGCATTTCTTATAGTGGTCGTTGCCTTTTGAGTGCTTATCTCACAGGTCGCGATGGCAATAGGGGAGCATGCGCGCAAGCTTGTCGCTGGGAATATAACATGTACAAGCTTGGCGAACAAAAGCGTCCAGGGGAATATTTTGATCTGGAAGAGGATGAACACGGAACCTACGTTATGAATTCCAAGGACCTTTGCCTGATTGAATATTTGCCAGAGCTTATGCATGCTGGTGTATGCAGCTTTAAAATAGAAGGGCGCATGAAATCCGCTCACTATGTTGCTACTGTAGTTAGCGTTTATCGTAAGGCTATCGATAAGGCTTGGGAAGACCGTAAGAACTATTCTGTTCCTGAAGAATGGTACACCGAGCTGAACAAGGTTTCTCATCGTCAATATACCACTGGCTTTGCAGTTGCTAAACCAGACCGCAATGCACAGGTTTATGAAAGCTCAAAATATGAACAAACTCATGAATTTGTGGGTATTGTTTTGGGCTATGACGAGGATAAGAAACGCCTTTTCCTTGAACAACGCAATAATGTCAAGGAAGGGGAACAAGTAGAAGTTTTAACACCTACTGGTGAACTTTATCAGTTAGTGTTTAAGAATATGGAGGATGAGGCAGGCTTACCTATAACTGTTGCCCCCCATGCTCAACAAAAATTTAGCACAGTCTGTGATTTCAGTTTACCTGTCAACAGTTTGCTGAGAAGAAAAGTGCAGAAATAATAATTGCCTTTTGTAGAAATTCTTGAAAGTTTTGCTAATGAGTGGTAAAATATTTAGGTGATTTATAACTATTTTATATTCCTTTAGGAAAGAGGTTATTTAATGACGCGAATCGCAAGAGCTATGGAGCTTATGGCTAGACATAACGTAGAGGGTATCATCCTAAAGGACGAGACCACTATTCGTTATCTAACCGGTTTCACAGGTGATTCTAGTTTGCTCTATTTAGACGGTAAACGTGCTCTTTTAATCACGGATGGCCGCTATACCGAGCAGGCGAAACAAGAAATGAAATTCTTTAAGGTTTATGAATATAAACCTATTGGACCCAATAGTATTTGGAGTGCTGCAGCAAGCTTTGCTAAAGAAGATGACGTCAAAGCAGTTGGTTTTGATGGTTCTCATTATTCCTTTGACGATTACAATGTGCTTAGGGAAATGCTTGGAGATATAAAACTCGTAAGTGTGGACTTTGGTGGTATTCGTATCGTAAAAGACAATAAAGAGCTTGAATATCTTTTAACTGCTGCAAACATAGCTGACCAAGCTTTTACTCAACTGCTCAAGGAAATCAAGCCTGGCGTGACCGAGAGAGATTTGGCAGCAAGATTGGAATACTACATGAGGGTCTTAGGCAGTGAAAAGGTTTCCTTTGATACCATTGTTGCAAGTGGTG
>JAKSOJ010000082.1 GCA_024405645.1 Phascolarctobacterium sp.
ACGAATTTAGCTTTGGTGAAGGATTCGGTTACATACGGACCAGTGCCGATGATGCCTTCTTTACGGGTATCGCGTTTTGCAGTAGCTTCAACATCGCAGATGATGAACAGGGGGTCACCCAGCATACCAGGAATAGTTACTACCGGTTTCTTGGTTTTGATAATAACATTTTGGCCATCACCTTTGATGCTTTCATATGCGAACATGGATTGAGCACGTTTAGCCATCTTGAAGGTACGCAGGATGGAGTCAGCAGCTGCTTGACCAGTTACTTTCTTACCATTAGAGAAGGTAGCTTTGTCATTAATATGCAGAGTCCAGGTCAGTTTATCGTCAGATACGGACCATTTATCAGCCAGCCAGCCAACAGTGTTCATGTTTTTGTCGAATTTAGTTAAGCATTCGCCTACGCCATAACGCATAACTACCCAACCAAAATAGTTTTCAGTAGGTTCGAAGGAATCTGCGAAGTTAGTAACGCCCATTTTCAGGGTATCTTTTGCTGCGGGAGCTGCTTTTTTGTCGCCGCCGCCACAACCTGCTGCAGCGAACGCCAGTAAGCCAACCATAGCTGCTGCTGCAGTTGCTTTGAATAATTTTTTCATTGTGTTCACTCTCCATACATTTAATTTTCCAAAATAAAAGGGAAGTAAATTAAAATAGTAATAATTACTATTTCGAAGGAATTTTAACACAAGTATTATTAAATGTCAATATGCTATTAGAAATAAATATCATTATGACATTTAGTCCAATTGATTAAATATTACATTATGAAAAAGAAAAGAGCCTACTTTCGTAGGCTCTAAAATGAATTTTTAGATTCAGATGGCAATTTCTTTGATAAAGCGTTTAACTATACTTTGGAAACTGATATTGCCATATCCTAAATCTGGATAGCATGGGATATGATGGCGTTCTTTATACTCGATAGTATTGGGGTAAATGCCGGTTGCGAAGTGGTTTATGTCTCTGAAAAGAGCAATAATTTTTTCATTGCTAATAGCTAGAATATTGTTTTCATCTAAATGCTGTACTAACTTATCCTGAATGTTTTTTATCTCGTTAATAAAATATTTATGGGCATAGGGACTAGCTGCAGCGAGCATAGTAGTATTTGCCAAAGCAAATAAATCTAAAAGTCTTTGGTGACGCAATAAAAGCTTTGTCATTTCTGAAGCAAATTCTTCGGCTTGCACATTAGTGTTAAAGGTATTTATAGCATCAGCAATTGCTTCATTTAAATCTCTAAGAAGAAGCGCTAAAAACAAATCCTCTTTGCAATGAAAGTAGTTATAGACATTGTTGCGATGAAAATTAAGCTTTTGTGAGATGAGAGTGAGAGAAACATTCTCGTAGCCACAGGTATCGTAAAGCTCTCCAGCAGTGTCGAGAAATTGTGTTATGCGCATTTGCTTTTGTTCTTCTCCATGAGCTCTCTTGAAACTTGCTGCTGCAAATTGTTCAATATTCTTTTGGCCTATAGTGTTCATGCAAAAATATTCTCCGAAACTTAAATTGTTTCATATAATTCTAATACAAATATAAGTAGAAAGCAACATCTTTGACATTTACAAATGATTTTATTTAAACTATAATTATTCTGTCATTACAAATTGTTTTGACTTTATCTATTTTGATAATGACAGATAGAAGGACAGAAGATGGAAAAACGAGATTTTAAGTATTCTCTGGTGTATTTGCATTTTAAAAAATTAATCGAGGAAGAAACGCTTAAGCAGGGGGACAAGATGCCTTCGCTTATTTCTTGCACAAAAGAGTTGCTCGTTAGTAAGACTACGGTTGAGAATGCTTATTTTCAATTAGCTGCTGATGGCTACATCATTAGCAAAGAAAGATCTGGCTATTATGTAACTGGTAAAAAGAAAAATGCTGGAGCAACTGAATTAAAAGCAGTTGCCATTTCTGATAAGCACAAGAATACTGATAAGGTATACGACATGTCCAATGTTGGTGACGATCCTACAGCCTTCCGTTTTGATTTGTGGCAAAGGTATATGAAAAGTGCTATTCGTCACAAGGATAGAATGGCAACCTATGGCGAATCCCAGGGGGAAACAGAGCTGCGTCAGGAAATAGCTGCCTATGTGAGGAAACGTCGTAATATATATTGCACAGCTGATAATATTGTTATTGGGGCATCAACACAAAATCTTTTAAGTATCCTCATCCCTCTTTTGAAAGAGAATGGCAAGAAAACTGCATCTGTTCCGGCTAAAGGCTTTGACAGATACGCTCATGTGTTTAAATCCTATAATTTTGACGTTAATATTCGTGATAAGGAATCCGATGTAATCTATGTGTCTCCGTCCCATATGACGCTTTGGGGCGATGTTATGAGCCTTTCTCGTCGTTATGAGATCCTTGAACACAGCAAAAAAGGGCATACGATTATCGAAGACGATTACCAGAACGAGTTTAATTTTTCTAAGCAAGTAAGGCCAAGTATTTATGCTTTGGCTGGTGGGGAGAATATTGTTTATTTGGGCTCTTTCTCGAGACTTCTTTTGCCATCCATAAGAATAAGCTTTATGATTCTTCCAAAGGAATTGTTGGAATCGTATAGGATTGTTGCAGGTCTGTATGACCAAACAGCATCTAAGACGGAACAGCTTGCTTTAGCTAGCTATTTGCGAGACGAGCATTTGCAAAGGCAGATTAAAAAATTAAGAAAGATTTACTTGGGCAAAAGAGAGTTGCTGCATTCTATTTTGAACAAGCTAATTAAGGACATTCCTGGTTTGCTTTTATCAGCAGGGGAATGCGGAACAGAGATGCTTGTACATGGCAACGCTGAGCAAATCAAAAAGTTAAACGAAAAATTGGAAGAGTATAAAATCTCTGCTCGCAAGGTTAATCGTTATTTTGATTCCTACGAGGATAGTTTGATGTTTTCTTGTGGTTTTATAAGTGTTAATGATTTAGTTGAATTGGATGCAAAGCTGTAATAAAAAAGGCACGAACCTTGATTGGTTTCGTGCCTTTACTTGTACTAGCAAGCTATTCGCGTTTTTGGATTTGTAAATCTGGAACAAATGCAGAAACTCTCGTGTTTTCGGGAATTGAGTAGGTAACAAAGGTATTACCTGCGATAACAGAGTTCTTGCCAATAATGGTTTGGCCACCGAGGATAGTGGTGTTGGAGTAGATAACAACATTGTCGCCAATGGTCGGATGGCGTTTCTTGCCGGATAGCTCTTGACCCTTCATGGTGGAAAGAGCACCGAGTGTTACGCCTTGGTAAATCTTTACATGGTTACCAATTTCGCAGGTTTCGCCGATTACAATGCCTGTACCATGGTCAATGAAGAAGTATTCGCCAATGGTTGCACCCGGGTTGATGTCGATACCTGTTTTACCGTGCGCATATTCGGTCATGATACGCGGTACATAAGGAACCTTTTCTTGATAGAGTACATGAGCAATTCTATAAACATAGATTGCATAAAGACCGGGGTAGGAGAAGATTACGTCCTCCAAGCTTTCTGCAGCAGGGTCGCCATCGAAAAGCGCTTGTACATCCTTGAGCAGAAGCTTTTGTACCTTAGGAAGCTCATCAAAGAATTTTTGAGTTACCCTTTCAGCCATAGTTTCGATTGCTTGTTGGTTTTCTGCAATAGGCTCTTTGCCATTTTTGATGCGTTTTTGATTTTGGAACATGAAAGCAATACGAATTTGTTTGTAAAGCTCTAGGTAAATGCCTGCTAAAGTATTGCCTGCAAAATTATCTAGGGATACAAAGGCAATGTTTTCTGTGCCGAAGAAGCCGGGGAACATTACGCGACGAACTTCGTTGATGATTTCAACAATAGCAGATCTTTTGGGTAGCTTCATGCCTACGGCAATTTCGAAAATGCCTTGTTCCTTGTAGTTTTGCTCCAGAGCCTTAGCGGTTTCATTAATTCTAGTTTTAATATCCATTTTAAAATCCTCTCTTATTCTTCGATGAAAAGGGGAGTAGAGTAGTAACGGTCTCCACTGTCGGGCAATAAGCATACGATAGTTTTGCCTGCGTTTTCTGGGCGTTTAGCCAGTTCGATGCCTGCAGTTAAAGCTGCACCAGATGTAATGCCTACAAGAATGCCTTCTTGCTTTGCCAAAAGCTTAGCGCTGACAAAGGCAATGTCATTGTCGATTGCGATGATTTCATCATAAATAGCTGTGTTTAAAAGCTTGGGTACGAAATTAGCGCCAATGCCTTGAAGCTTGTGCGGTCCTGCATAGCCTTTGGAAAGCAGTGGAGAGCTTGCAGGCTCAACAGCAACTATTTTGATGTTAGAATTCTTGGATTTTAAATATTCGCCATTACCAGTGATGGTGCCGCCAGTACCAACGCCTGCTACGAAGATATCAATATTTCCATCAGTATCTTCCCAAATTTCAGGGCCTGTGGTTTGGCGATGAGCCTCTGCGTTAGCTTGGTTTTCAAATTGACCAGCGATAATGGAATTGGGAATTTCTTTTTGTAATTCTTCTGCTTTGGCAACGGAGCCTGCCATGCCTTGTGCACCAGGAGTAAGAATGATTTCTGCACCATATGCTTTGAGAATATTGATTCTTTCAATACTCATAGTATCAGGCATAGTAAGAATTAATTTGTAACCTTTATAAGCACAAATGGAGGCGAGACCGATACCTGTGTTACCACTTGTTGGCTCGATAATAGTGGCGCCTGGTTTTAGTAATCCCTTGGCTTCTGCATCAGCGATAATGAATTTTGCTGCACGATCTTTTGTGCTTCCTGCAGGATTTAAGTATTCAAGCTTAACTAAAAGCTTAGCTTTTAATTCTTGAGATTTTTCAATATTGGTAACTTCCATTAAAGGAGTACGGCCAATGAATTCAGTAACATTATTGTATATTTTAGCCATAAAATGTTCCTCCAAAAAATAAAAAGCCTCGGGCATTCATCTACTCCCGAGGTACAAATATTGCCAACTATATATTAGCAATTAGGCATGTCAAATTAAAACGACTTGCTCTCTTGTCCAGGAGTAAAACGCATCATACAACACAGTCTACAATTTTGACAACAAGTGTTTTTCATCATCGTGCTTAACTCCTTTACAGATTGCTAGTTTGAGTATACATCTGTTGAAATTTTAAGTCAATAGGGATGAAGATAAGGATATAAATATTATGTCCTAAAACTTGCATAATGCAGGCGTTTTCTATATAATATACAAACATTATCATAGATAGTTGAGGTATTTGTTTTGAAAAAATCATTAACAACACAAGAAACTATAGCTATTACTAGTATGCTTTTTGGTATGTTCTTTGGTGCTGGCAACTTGATTTTCCCTGCTAAAGTTGGTATTGATGCTGGTGCCAATATGTGGCCGGCAATTTTGGGCGTTTGTGTAAGTGCTGTTGGTATACCAATGCTTTCCATTGTGGCTCTTGGCCTTTCCAAATCCAGTGGCTTACAGGATATGGCCGATAGAGTTGGTAAGAAGTATAGCGTAATTTTTACAGCTTTACTTTACTTAACAATTGGACCACTTTTTGCTGCTCCGCGTTGTGCAAGTACATCCTTCGCTGTTGGTGCTGTAAATCTTATTAAAGGCGCTAATGAACAATTGTGCTTGGCAATTTTTTCCTTCCTGTTCTTCGCTGCTGTTCTCTATTTTTCTCTTAGACCTGGCAGAATTATGGATTGGATAGGTAAAATTTTAAATCCCTTATTTCTCGTATTTTTAGGAGTTTTGATTGTAGTTGGATTAATGAATCCAATCAATTCCATCGATGCAATAAAACCAGTTGCGGAATATGGTGAAACAGGTACAGCTTTCTTCAAGGGCATTATCGAAGGCTATAACACTCTTGATGCAATCGCAGGTCTTGCCTTTGGTATTCTTGTTATTGATGTTGTAAAAGGCCTTGGGGTAAAAGAACCTGGTGATGTAGCTGTTGCAACTGCTAAAGCTGGAGTTTTCTCCTGTGTTCTTATGG
>JAKSOJ010000083.1 GCA_024405645.1 Phascolarctobacterium sp.
ACCAACCAAACCAAGGGTGCGCTTTTTGCCAATAGCTAATCTTATGCCATTTACGGCGGCTACTTCGGCATCTTCTGTTTCATAATGGACAACTAAGTCCTTAATATCTAAAACTAATTCCATTTGCCGCTCCTCCTATTTCTTCAGCTTCGGATCTAACGCATCGCGCAGACCATCACCCAACAGATTGAGGGCTAATACAGTAAACATGATTGCTAAACCAGGAATGATGCAAATATGGCTAGCAATACGAATATAACTACGGCCACCGGATAACAAGGCACCCCATTCAGGAGCTGGAGCAGGAACACCAATACCTAAGAAGCTTAATGAGGATGCTGCAATAATGGTTGTACCAATCAACAAAGTTGTTTGTACAATGATTGGAGATAAGCAGTTGGGAAGAATATGCTTTAAGATAATCTTCCAAGTTGGCAGACCCATTGCATAGGAGGACTCAACATACTCCAAATCACGTATAGTCATAACGGAAGCACGTACAATACGCGCATAGTTAGTAGCACAAGAAACAGCCAATGCAATAATCAGGTTAAAAGTACTAGTACCTAACATAGATACAATTACAACAGCCTTCAAAATGTTTGGAATAGAATAGAAAATATCTACACCACGCATAATAATGGAATCCCAATAACCACCGTAGAAACCAGCAATAGAACCTAAAATAGTACCTACGATTAAACCGAAACCAACAGAACCAACGGAAATAGCAATACTATAACGAGAACCATACATTACTCTTGCAAATAAATCACGGCCATATTCATCAGTGCCAAACCAATGTTGAGCACTAGGAGCTTGTAATTTAATAGCCAAATTTTGGTTTATAACATCTTTTTCATAATCGAAGATAAAAGGACTAACAACTGCTGCGATTACAAGCAAAGCCAAGAAGGTCATGCCAATTACAGCACCTTTATTCTTGATGAGACGATGCCAAATTTCTTGAGACATTGTTCGTCTAACTCTTTTCTTTGCCATCCTTCTCACCCCTTTTTACTATATTGTGCTTTAATACGAGGATCACAGAAAGCATAAGCCAAGTCAACCGCCAAGTTAATTAAGCACATTAAAATAGAACACAAAATAATGGAACCAGTTACCATCGGTGTATCACGTAAGGTAATAGATTCAAATACAAGACGACCTATACCCGGCCAGCTGAATACAGTCTCGGCCAATACAGAACCAGTTATAACTAAAGACATTTGCAAGCCGATTGCGGTCATAATAGGAATGAGAGCATTTTTCAAGGCGTGTCTATAAATAACACGGTCACGACTGCATCCCTTTGCACGAGCAGTAGTCATATAGTCTTGACGCAAAACGTCCAACATAGAAGAACGAGTAATACGTGTAATTAAAGCTGCTAAACCAAAGCCTACCGTAATAGAAGGCAGCACCAAGCTAGACCATCCACGTAAGCCACCAGTCGGAAACATTCTAAGATGTAAGGCAAAAGCAATTATAAGCATTAACCCTAACCAGAAGTTAGGCATGGAAGTACCAAACAAAGCAAAAACCATGCCAGCCGTATCTTTCCAGGTATTTTGATGAATAGCAGTATAAATACCCAAAGGAATAGAAACAATAGTAGCTACAATTACTGCAGAACCACCTAAAATAAGAGTATTAGGTAAGTAATGCATGAAGGTACTGAAAACTTCTTTGTTAGTAACATAGGAGGTACCCATATCCCCAACCAGCATGCCCTTCATATAATTTAAATATTGAATAAGGAACGGTTGATCTAAACCTAATTCGTGGCGAATTTGATCAATTTGTTCCTGAGTTGCGTTATCACCAGCAATCATTAAAGCTGGATCACCCTCTGTTAAACTCATAGCCCAGTAAATGAGGAAGGAAGTTACTAAAATTACTGGTATCAGAGCTAAAAGTCTATTGAGTACATACTTATACATTTTTCCCTCCAAATCGATAATTAGCTCAAAGCAAGTGTTTACTAAAGTCTTATTATAAAACAAGAGAGGACTATGCCTCTCTTGTTCGTAAAATTACAGCTATTAGCTAAAAAGCATATTATTTAGCAATGTAAGCATGTCTCCAGTCGTGGTTGCCGCCACCATAGAAGTATTGACCTTTCAGGTCTTTGTTATAAGCGATAACTAAGTTGGCAATGTACAGAGGAACTTGCGGGCATTCGTCAACTAAGTATTTTTGCAGTTCAACGCCGGTCTTCATGCGTTTATCTTGATCCTTCAGAGTTGCAACATCATCAATCATTTGGTCAGCTTTCTTATCAGCGAAGTGATGATAGTTGGAGCCAGAACCAGTGTAGAACAGGTCACGATATACGAAGTCAACCTTGGAGTCTTCGTTCCAACGCCAGATGAACATTTCTTGTTTGCCATCTTTGCAAGCGGCCTTCAGTGCAGCTTGTTCCATGGGAACTAGTTTAACATTGATACCGATTTGTTTCAGGTTAGCTTGGATAACGGTTGCAATTTGTTCGTAAGGACCACCAGCGGTTGCATAGGTCAAGGATACGTTAACAGGACCAGTTACGCCAGCTTCAGCCATCAGCTTTTTAGCACGATCCAAGTTGTAGTCATAGCCAGGCATTTCATCATAGAAGCCCCACAGGCCACGATTCAGGATAGTCTTTTGCAGAGTGCCTTTGCCGTTCAGAGCAGCATCCAGAACAGATTTTTTATCGATTGCACAAGCAACTGCTTGACGAAGTTTCTTATTATCCCAAGGTTTCTTTTCTACGTTGAAAGCAAAGTAGAACAGACGAGTACCTGTCTTTTCATCAACAGTAATTTTCTTGTCTTCTTTTAAGAATTTCAAATCGGAGATAGGAGGATTGATGCAAACATCGATTTCGCCAGCTTGTAAAGCCATTACGCGAGCAGAAGCTTCTTTCATAGGACGGAATTCGATAACATCAGAAATACCTTGAGAGAAGTTATCAGATGCAGGCAGATTATTTCCCCAGTAATCTTTAACTTTGGTCAAACGGCAATATTCACCTTGAACCCATTTTTCATATTTGTAAGGGCCAGTGCCAATGAACCAAGGTTCTTTAACGCCATCATCATAAGCTTTTTTAGATTGGATGGACAGAGGAACAGAAGCCAAAGATTGAATGAATTCATTGTTATAAGTTTTGATTTCAATTTCAACTTGGTATTTGTCTTTAACGGTGCATTTTACGAAGCCAGCTAAAGCGGATTTAACTACGTTCTTCATAGCCATATCCAGAGTGAATTTAACGTCTTCAGCGGTCATCGGAGTCTTTTTGCCATCATTGAAGTATACGTCTTTACGCAGATTCATGATGATGTGAGTATCATCAACAAATTTCCAGTCGGTAGCCAGACCAGGAACGAAACGATCCTTACCTTGAGAACCATTGTTAAAGAATACTAAAGTTTGGTGAGTATTCTTCAGAATAACGTTGTTTGCAGCGTCTTGTTGTTTTTGCAGATTCAGATTGTTAATATCGCCATCAGCACCGATAATCAATTTCTCTTTATGAGCAGGAACACCTGCAGCAGCTGCAGCCGGTTTAGCGTCAGCCTTCTTTTCTTCTTTCTTGTCTCCACCGCCACAGCCAGCGATAGCCATAACCATCATTGCTGCACAAGCAGCAGTTAATAATTTTTTCATGAGTATGTCTCCTCTCTAAAAAATACATATCAAATGGTATTAAACCAATTATATTTTACCATTTTTTTTACAAAAAATACAAGCATTTTTCTCTTTTTAACACCATAAAGTTACAATAATAATGTATACCTAATTACTATTAATCATTTAAGAAACTCACTAATAAAACACTTGACTAAGCACTTGTATTAATGATATAATATTATGCGTCGTCGGGGTATAGCGCAGTTTGGTAGCGCACCTGCCTTGGGAGCAGGGTGTCGCAGGTTCGAATCCTGCTACTCCGACCAAATGCGGGTGTAGTTAAGTGGTATAACCTCAGCCTTCCAAGCTGATGTTGTGGGTTCGATTCCCATCGCCCGCTCCATATATGGATCAGTAGCTCAGTTGGATAGAGCAACGGCCTTCTAAGCCGTGGGTCGGGGGTTCGAATCCCTCCTGGTTCACCAATGAAAATTATGTCCTTCGATAAATTCGAAGGACTTTTATTTTTTATAAAAAGAGAAATGATTACATATTTTTAATATTATCAACAAAAACAAAAAAACGCAGACCTTACAGTCTGCGTTATTTTCATTTGGTGGAGACGAGGAGAATCGAACTCCTGACCCCCTGCTTGCAAGGCAGGTGCTCTCCCAGCTGAGCTACGCCCCCATAAGTTAGTTAAAATAGATGGTGGGCCCACTAGGGCTCGAACCTAGGACCAGCCGGTTATGAGCCGGCGGCTCTACCACTGAGCTATAGGCCCAGACGTCAATGTAACTAACAAAGCTATTGTACTACAATATTATATGTTTGTCAACTATTTTACTAAATTTTACTCCAAGAAATCCTTCAACTTCTTGCTACGGCTTGGATGGCGAAGCTTACGCAATGCTTTTGCCTCAATTTGACGAATACGTTCACGTGTAACGCCAAAGTGTTGACCAACCTCTTCCAAAGTACGAGAACGGCCATCGTCTAAACCAAAACGTAACTCCAATACTTTCTTCTCTCTATCAGTAAGAGTAGTCAAAACTTCTTCTAACTGTTCTTTCAAGAGAGTAAAGGAAGCAGCATCTGCGGGTGCAGGTGCATCATGGTCTTCGATAAAATCTCCAAGATGTGAATCTTCTTCTTCACCGATAGGAGTTTCCAAAGAAACCGGTTCTTGAGCTATCTTCATAATCTCACGAACGCGCTCAACGGAAGTATCCATTTCTTTAGCAATCTCGTCTGGAGAAGGCTCACGCCCCAATTCTTGTAATAATTGGCGAGATACACGAATCAGCTTGTTAATAGTTTCTACCATATGTACAGGTATTCTAATGGTTCTAGCTTGATCCGCAATAGCACGTGTAATAGCCTGACGAATCCACCAGGTAGCATAAGTACTAAACTTGAAGCCTTTATTGTAGTCGAATTTTTCAACTGCTTTAATCAAGCCTAAATTGCCTTCTTGAATTAAATCCAGGAAAAGCATACCTCTACCAACATAACGTTTTGCAATACTTACAACCAAACGTAAGTTAGCTTCGGACAGGCATTTCTTAGCGTCATTACCTTGTGCGGAGACAGCCATTAAAACATTTTTATATGTAGCTTCTAAATCAAGAATTTCATCGTAATGTTCAACCGCTCCAACTTCTCCCTCGGTCATACGCTTTTGACATTCAGTCAAAAGTACACGTAAAGGATAAAGGGCATGTATTTCCTGGTCGCTAGTAGGTCTCTCAACAACTAATTTGTCACATTCAGGAATATAGCATTGACGCTCAACCATTAAACGTTGCAAATGCAATCTTTCATCACGAGTAAACTCAAAAATCAAATCCTCATAATCTGCAACGGTATAAGGAGCTTCTGCAGTTTTAGCAGCAGCAATAAGATCTAAAACATCAAAAACAGAGCGTAGCTTTGTCATGTGCTCTTCTTGTTTTAAATTTTCAGTAATTTTAGCTAACAGCTCAGCAGTGGATTCGGAAGCATCAAACGCAGGTTCTTCAAGATTAGGTACAAAACCATTAAGCAATTTGTCTGCCTGACGACCTTTGTCCATACGCTTAGCCAACTTAATTTCGTCTTCACCGACCAACAGAGGTACACGACCTATTTCCTTAAGGTACATACGTACAGGATCATCAATACTAATACCCTCTGGTACAGTTAAATTAGCTAATTCTGCTTCATTGATTTCACCTAGCTCATCAGATACATCATCTATACCTTCCTCAGCTATGGGAAGAATAGTATCTATATCCAGACTTGTATCATCAACGAAATCAATATTCTTTTTATTCAAAGCTTCATAGATCTGCTCGATTTCTTCAGGGG
>JAKSOJ010000084.1 GCA_024405645.1 Phascolarctobacterium sp.
GTTGCAGCAACTAATAAGTGAGATAATAAATGACTATTTTAGATACGATTGCAGCTTATGCAAAAATCAGAGTTGAAAATGATAGAGCTGCTCTTCCTCTTGAAACTTTAAAAGAACTGATTCAAGGTAAGGGTGCAGGTTATAAATTTTTTGAGAATTTGAGGAAATCTGGTATCTCTTTTATCTGCGAGATAAAAAAGGCAAGTCCTTCTAAAGGAATTATTTCCGAGGATTTTCCATATCAAGAGATTGCTAGGGAATATGAGGCTGCTGGTGCCGAAGCCATTTCTTGTTTGACGGAACCGAAATGGTTTTTGGGTAGTGATGAAATCTTTAAGGAGGTTAGGGGGCTAGTTCAAACTCCCATGCTCCGCAAGGATTTCACTGTAGATCCTTATCAAGTTTATCAAGCAAGACTTATGGGCGCCAATGCAGTGCTTCTCATTACTAGCTTGATGGATACGCAAACCCTATACAATTATCTTGCTCTTTGTGATGATCTCGGTCTTGCAGCTCTTGTAGAAACTCATGATGACAAGGAAATAGAGCAAGCGCTTAGTGCAGGAGCTCAAATAATTGGGGTTAACAATCGTAATCTTAAGGATTTTAGTGTAGATATAAATAATAGTAAGCGTCTTCGAGAACTTGTTGGCACTAAAGCAATCTTCGTTGCTGAAAGTGGCATTAAGGGACCGGAAGACATAGCTCAACTTAAAAATGAAGGCGTTGACGCAGTACTCATTGGTGAAACATTGATGAGGGCAAAGGATAAGGCAGAGATGCTAAATTTGATGCGAAACGCATAAGCATAACTCAACGCTTAAGAGAACTAAAGGATAAACGATGAAACTAATCAAAATCTGCGGACTTAAACGACAACTTGATATTGAGTATGTTAATCAATGTAAGCCAGATTTTGTTGGCTTTATCATTAACTTTCCAAAAAGTCATCGCAATCTAACTCCAGAGCAGGTCAAAGACTTGACGGAAGGATTAGATAAAGGTATAACTAAAGTTGGTGTTTTTGTTAATCAGCCTGTGGAGCTTGTTGCTGAGCTTTTAAATAACAATGTTATTGATATCGCTCAGTTACATGGTAACGAAGATAATGCTTACATTGAAAAACTAAGACAGAAAACAGTCAAGGGCATATGGCAAGCTATCATCGTTCGCAAGGAAGAGGATTTGGCGCAAGCCAAGGCTAGTAAGGCTGATTTAGTTCTTCTAGATGCAGGGCAGGGCAGTGGACAAGCTTTCGACTGGGCCTTGCTTGCAAAGCTAGATAGAAGATTTGCTTTAGCTGGGGGATTGAATCTCGACAATCTTGAGGATGCAATGAAAACTAATGCGGTTCTTTTAGACGTATCCGGTGGTGTCGAAACAGATAAATTTAAAGACTTAGATAAAATCAAAAAATTCATCAATAAAGTTAGAAAGTGAAGGTAATGAACATGGAAGCAAAAAACGGTCGTTTTGGTATTCATGGTGGGCAATACATCCCGGAAACCTTGATGAACGCAGTTATAGAATTGGAAAAGGCTTACAATCATTATAAAAATGATCCTGAATTCCAAAAAGAATTGCAAGATCTCTTTAATGATTATGCAGGTCGTCCCTCTCGCCTGTACTATGCAGCAAAAATGACTGCTGATTTAGGCGGTGCAAAGATTTATTTAAAACGCGAGGACTTGAATCATACTGGCGCTCATAAAATTAACAACGTACTTGGTCAAGCTCTCCTGGCAAAGAAAATGGGTAAGACTCGTTTGATTGCTGAAACTGGCGCAGGTCAACATGGTGTTGCAACCGCAACCGCTGCTGCTCTCATGGGTATGGAATGTGTAGTATTCATGGGCAAGGAAGATACTGAACGTCAAGCTCTGAACGTTTATCGTATGCGTCTTATGGGTGCAACTGTTATTCCCGTAACCTCTGGCACTGCAACCTTAAAGGATGCTGTTTCCGAAGCAATGCGCGAATGGACTAACCGTATTGAAGATACTCACTATTGCCTGGGCTCTTGCATGGGTCCTCATCCATTCCCGACAATCGTGCGTGATTTCCAATCTGTAATCTCTAAAGAAATTAAAGAACAAATTCTTGAAAAAGAAGGCAGACTTCCTGATGCAGTAATTGCTTGCGTAGGTGGTGGTTCCAATGCTATTGGTGCTTTCTATAACTTTATCGAAGATAAAGAAGTTCGTCTTATTGGCTGTGAAGCTGCTGGCCGTGGCATTGATACCTTCGAAACTGCTGCAACCATCAACACTGGTAAATTAGGCATTTTCCATGGTATGAAATCCTACTTCTGCCAAGATGAATATGGTCAAATTGCTCCAGTATATTCCATCTCCGCTGGTCTTGATTATCCTGGCATCGGACCTGAACATGCTAATCTCCATGACATTGGTCGTGCTGAATATGTGCCCGTTACCGACGAAGAATCCGTTCAAGCTTTCGAATATCTGTCCCGTATGGAAGGTATCATCCCTGCAATTGAATCTGCTCATGCACTTAGCTATGCCATGAAACTAGCTCCGACCATGAGCAAGGATCAAATTATTGTAGTTAATATTTCCGGTCGTGGTGATAAGGACTGTGCAGCAATTGCGCGTTACAGAGGGGAGAATATCTATGACTAAGTTAGCTGATGCATTTAAAAATGGTAAAGCCTTTGTAGCTTTTATTACTTGTGGTGATCCCACACTTGAAAATACTGCTAAAATCGTTCGTGAAGCTGTTAGAGCCGGTGCGGACTTAATCGAACTTGGCATTCCTTTCTCCGATCCTACTGCTGAAGGTCCTGTAATTCAAGGTGCTAATGTGCGTGCTCTTGCTGGTGGTGTTACTACTGATAAGATTTTCGATTTGGTTGTTGACCTTCGCAAGGACGTTAAGGTTCCTATGTTATTCATGACCTATGCCAATGTTGTTTTTTCCTATGGCATTGATCGTTTCTGCGCTAAATGCGCTGAAGTTGGCATTAATGGTATGATTCTACCGGATGTTCCTTTTGAAGAAAAAGAAGAATTTGCTCCCACCTGTCGTAAATACGATTTGGATTTTGTAAGTCTTATTGCTCCGACTTCTGCTGATCGTATTGCTAAAATCGCAGCTAGTGCTGAAGGCTTTGTATATTGCGTATCCTCTCTTGGCGTAACCGGTATGCGTAGTAATATTACTACCGACATTGGTGCTATGGTTAAATTGGTTCGCGAGGCTAATCCGAGCATTCCTTGTGCTATTGGTTTTGGTATTTCTACACCTGAACAAGCTGCTAAGATGGCAAAAGAGGCTGACGGTGTTATTGTTGGTTCTGCAATCGTAAATCGTGTGGCTGAATACGGCTTAGATGCTGCACCTGTAGTATACGAATATGTTAAGAGCATGAAAGACGCAATTAGATAATGCGCAATTCGTAATGCGCAATGCGTAATGAAGGAATCAAGCTGCGCTTGATGAATTATGATTTATAATTTATAATTTGCATTAGCCTTTGTTGAAATAAATTGACTTTATAATAAGGTTGTCGTGTTATTTACGATGACCTTATTTTCTTTTATAATTTCGAAATTTTTGTATGTATATTTGAAACCTATGGTGAGTGGATTAATCCAATATCTCGTCTAAATACGAATCTTACAAGTTTTAAGGAGTTATTGTAAAAAGGGGTAGTTCTTCTGTCGATGTTTTACCAACTATAAATTTTGTGTTACAATTAATAATCATACAAATAATAAGAAAGAAGTATAAATATGCTTAATCTTAATGCTTTGTCTACGGAACAAAGAAATCCTAAAACATTGAATATTGACAAGCTTTCTACTTTAGAACTTGTACAGGTTATAAATGAAGAAGACCAGGCTGTGCCTCAAGCAATTTCCCAAATCCTGCCAAAAATTGCAGAGGCAATTGATTTGATTGCCAGTAAACTGGTCAATGGTGGTAGATTGTTCTATATTGGTGCTGGGACTAGTGGTCGTCTAGGTATTTTGGACGCTGTTGAATGTCCTCCTACCTTTAGTACTGATCCAGAGATGGTTCAAGGTCTTATTGCTGGTGGTACACCTGCCATTTTTAAGGCTCAAGAGGGTGCTGAGGATAGGGAAGAGCTCGGCGCTAATGATTTGCAGGCAAAGAATCTATGCGATAAAGATGTTGTTGTTGGTATTGCTGCCTCTGGTCGTACTCCGTACGTTATTGGTGGCTTAAAATATGCACAATCTATTGGTATTAAAACCATTGGCATAGCATGCAGTGAAAACCCAGCGCTTGGAGAATTTTCCGATATTCTTTTGGTTGCCTTAGTTGGACCTGAAGTGATTACTGGCTCTACGAGATTAAAAGCAGGCACAGCTCAAAAGCTGATTTTGAACATGTTGTCTTCTGGTGCCATGATTAAGCTTGGCAAGGTATATGGAAATCTTATGGTTGATGTAAAATCTTCCAATAAAAAGCTAGAGGAACGTGCTAAACGTATTGTTATGACTGCTACAGGGGTAAGTGAGCAAGAGGCAATTGCTGCTTTATCCGAGTCTATGGGAAATGCCAAGACTGCAATTTTTATGCTTTTAGCAGGGGTTGATGCTGACTTAGCTCATGTTCAGCTTGATAAAGCGCAAGGTAATTTGCGCAAAGCATTAGAGGGTTTACGTAATGAATAAGGAAGAGTTAGCTAGACTTATTTACGAGTTAATTGGTCCCAAGAGTAATATCAAGGATTTGACCAATTGCATGACTCGTGTACGTGTGCAACTTCATAAAGAACCTTCTGATGAATCACTCAAAGCTATCAAGGGTGTTATGGGTGTTAACCATTCGGGCGAAGAATTACAAATTATCATTGGACCTGGTAAGGCTGCTGCGATTAAAAAGCTTATTCAAGGCATGATGGATGCAGAGCCTGAAATAGAAGAGAAGACTGAAATGTCTACAGAAACTCAGTCCAAGATAGAAGAAAAGGTTGAGGTTTCTTCGGAGGTTCAACCCATAAAAGAAAATGAGGCTCCATTAAAGGAACCTCATGTCACCAAGGAAAAGCCCATCGAAGCGAAAAAGTCTGTTCAGGACCTAGCGAAGGCTGCTAAGGTTGGAGATGGCAAAGAGTTGCATAAAGCCATAAAAGAAAAGAATGCAACACCTGCCAAGCTTTTCCTAAAAAAGATTGCGAACATTTTTATGCCAATCATACCTGCCTTTATCGGTTGTGGATTGATTACTGGCATTATTAATATTATTATTAAAATTGATCCAAGTCTTGCAAGTCTGCCTTTCGTGAAGATTCTCATGCTTGCTGGTAGTGCAGTGTTTTTTGGGTTGAATCTTTTTGTTGGTGTCAATGCTTCTAAAGAATTTGGAGGAACTCCCATCATTGGTGGCGTTTTAGCTGCTGTTCTAACTCAACCTGCATTAAATGGTATTGAGTTCATGGGCATGAGCTTTATCGCAGGACGAGGAGGCGTTATTGCAGTTATTCTCATAGCTGCCTTTGCGGCCTATCTAGAGAACTTGCTGCATAGAATTGTGCCTGATATTTTAGATTTATTTGTAACGCCATTGCTAACGATTATCATTTCCACCTTTGCTGCATTGATGATTTGCCAGCCTTTGGGTGGATTTTTGGCCGAAAGCATTGGTCAAGTTGCTACAAAAGCGATTGCTGGTGGGGGAGCAATTACAGGCTTTGTACTTGGTGGAACTTTCTTGCCAATGGTTATGGTTGGCATTCATCAGGGGTTGACTCCTATTCACGCACAGCTCTTGGCCAGCTTTGGTGTCAATATTCTTCTTCCGATTCTTGCAATGGCAGGAGCAGGTCAGGTTGGTGCTTCCTGTGCCGTTTACTTTAAGACACAAAATCAAGCTTTAAAGAAAACCGTAG
>JAKSOJ010000085.1 GCA_024405645.1 Phascolarctobacterium sp.
GGCTTGATCAAGATACTTTTCCATGAGAAACTCCTTTATTAAATAATGCAACCCCCAGCCTCCACAAGGGAACAACATAGAGGAAAAATGCAAAAAGAACACTTGCGTCCCCTGTCCCAAGTGTTGCCAAGGGCATTGCCACTGCCAAAGACCAAGGAAACATAGGGGCAACTAAAACAGCTGTATTTTCCAGATTTACAGCCAATTCATTTTTATCTAAATCTAAATCCTTGCATAAATTATAGGTCAAAATTATGGTTAATGTCTGGTTACAAGCAATAGCACCAGTAATTATTGATGCCAAAAGCATTGCTCCAAAGGATGTATAATTCTTAGCAAAGACAGAAATTTTTTCTTTGACTCTATCCAAAAGACCAGTCGCCTTAAAGATACCTGCGTAACAAGAAGAGATAAGAATAATGACAGCCAAACGTGCCATTCCCAATGCTCCTCCACCGTTAAGCATACGAGCTACTTCTGCATCTTTAGCATAGTACCCATAGAGAGCGATATTTCCTAAATCAACAAGCGCAATGTCCTGCAAGTAAACACTGAGCACAATCGCAGTAACAATACTTACCCCTAGTGTTAATTTTACTGGTACCCGATAAAGAGAAAGACCTAGAACAAGCAAAGCAGGTATAAATGCCAAATAATTGAGATTAAATTCCTTGCTCAAGAGCTTCGCTAAATCCATATTTACGGCTTCATATGGCAGAAAGTATCCCAATCCCAAATAAATCAAAGAACAAATCGCAAAAGGAATATAGGCTGTTTTTACCATATTGCGAATATTATCAAAAAGATTTGTCTCGGTCAGTTCAGAAACCAAAAGTGCTGAAGTTGATACAGGTGAACAACGGTCCCCAACATAGATGCCGGAAATAATAGCTCCGCCGATAAGCAAAGGCGGAAGCTGCATGGCATTGCCCATGGTTAAACAAATTACGCCCATTGTCGCAACTGTGCCAAAGGAAGTACCTATCAAAACAGAAACGAGGGCATTTAATAAAAATGCAGCCAAAAGAAACCAAGATGGACTCACAAACGCAGTAGCATAGCTAACAATAACAGCAATTGTTCCAGATGCTCTCCAAAATGCTGTCAAAAGGCCAATTAGCAAAAAGGTAATAAGAATATTGCGTGTCGTCTTGATTCCATCTACACACATTTTCAGCAAAGCAGAAATGGCAAACCCCTGATAGAGCCCGTAGCCAAGAAATATGACGAGTCCAACGGTCAAAGCATATAATATTGAATACCCCATGCTCAAACATACGAGCAAGCAGGCACTAAAAAAAGCTAAAATAAGAAAATCCATTTTTACAACAGGAGAAATCCCCTGCCCCCTCAAAATTAAATGTATATCTCTAATATGTATAATAGCACAAATATATATTTTACAAAAGTGTAATTTATTTATGATTATGCAATGTATACTTGTATAAATACTTGAAATTTTTCTTGTGAAATAGTATGATTATGGAGGTTATCTATGTACCTATGCGATTAATAAAAAATAAATATAATCGTAAATTTTTAAAAGTATGAGAGGGGTATAACAAATGACTATTAAAATTGGTATTGTTGGCTACGGCAACCTTGGTAAAGGCGTAGAAACCAACATTAAAAACAATCCTGACATGGAACTCGTTGCTGTATTCAGCCGTCGTCAATTGGCTGGCACTATTTCCGGTGTTCCCGCAGTAACCATCGATAAAATCGAAGAATATAAAGGCAAAATCGACGTAATGATTCTTTGCGGCGGCTCTGCTACCGACCTGGATATCCAAGGTCCTCAAATCTCCAAACATTTCGTAACTGTTGACAGCTTTGATACTCATCCTCGCATTCCTGAATATTTTGCAAAAATGGATGCTGTTGCTCAAGAAGCTGGCACCTGCTCCATTATCTCTGTTGGTTGGGATCCGGGCCTGTTCTCCCTCGCTCGTCTCCTCGGCAACTGCGTTCTTCCTAACGGCAAGGACTATACCTTCTGGGGCAAAGGCGTTTCCCAAGGCCACTCCGACGCTATCCGTCGTATCCCTGGCGTAAAGAACGGCAAACAATATACCTGCCCGAAACAAGAAGTTATGGATTCTGTTCGCGCTGGCGAAAATCCGGAAGTTAAAGGCAACGAAGCTCACACTCGTGTTTGCTATGTTGTTCCTGAAGAAGGCGCTGATCTCGCAGCTATCGAAACTGCAATCAAAACCATGCCTAACTACTTCGTTGGCTATGAAACCTATGTAAACTTCATTACCGAAGAAGAATTCAACCGTGAACATACTGGTATTCCCCATGGTGGTTTCGTATTCCGTACTGGCGAATCCTCTGAAGGCGTTAAACATGTTTATGAATTCGCTCTCAAACTCGATTCTAACCCGGAATTCACCTCTTCCGTTCTGCTGGCATTTGCTCGTGGCATTAACCGCATGGCACAAACCGGTGCTAAAGGCTGCTTCACTGTATTCGACATTCCGTTTGCATGGCTCTCCCCCAAATCTGGCGAAGAACTCCGTGCTCACCTGCTGTAATATTTAGTTCTAATTTCAAGGCACACAGTGCTAATTGAATGAATCAAGTCTATGGCATGATAAACTTAAAATATTAACACAAAATATAAGAACATCCTACTTCAGTCTAGAAATAGGATGTTCTTTTTTATATTAATCTTGTTATAAATCGGTTGTGATTTATTTCATCACTATGGACTATGCTCTTTTTAGAGATTTTCCAAATATGTCAGAAGAGCCTTAAAATCACCATGAGGAAGCTTATCGATATCTACATTCCCACGATCATAAGTGTATTCATTAGTCACTAGGAAGCCGTTCAGTCCTACTTCCAAGCAATTCATATCGTCGCGAGTATCGTTGCCTACCATGAGCACTTCGGAAGGCTTTAAGTCGAACATTTCACACAGCTCGAGATAATAACCAGTATTAGCCTTGGTGTAATGAGAATTGTCATAATAAGTTACATGGTCAAACATTTCCGGCTTGAGCCCAGTCCAGCTCATTCTTTCATCAGTTGCGATGGGTGGAAACACAGGATTGGTGGCAAGAACAACCTTTAAACCTTTTTCGCGACAAATTTCTACGGCACGAACTGCATCAGGATTGAATTTAATGAATTGCTCACGCATTTCCTTCCATTCATTTTCGTAAAAATCTTCAAAAACGCTTTCATCGTAGGAGTAATCGTCTTTTCCGAAAAACTTGCAATAGCTTTCCCAAAAAGCTTCGCTACAAAGTCTGGAGCCATCACATTGCAGTAAATCCATGGAAGCATCCCAGAACTTTTTAGCAAATTCTTGAGGATTGTAACCCTTGGTAGCAAATTTCTTTGTTACCTTACGAACATACTCTTCCATGTATGAATTAATCTCTACGAAAAGCAGAGTTCCATCTAAATCAAAAAATACAGCTTTCATTTTCTCTCCTCCAAAAAGTAACGAACAGCGCCATACATGCCTGCCTTGTTACCAAGAATAGCGGGACGAATATCTAAATTAGTAAAGACTTCAGGAGCATTTTGTTGTTCCAAGGCTTTCTTGAGATATGGTAGAACAACATCAGAGCTTTCCATTATTCCTCCACCAAGCACAAAGCAATCTGGATCTACAGTTTTCGCAAGCCTTACCATGCCTTGCGCAAGATAATCCATAGTTTTTTCCAGTGCTTTAATTGCTTGTACGTCACCAGTTTTTATTCTATCAATGATTATCTTACCATTGAGTTCTTCCAATCTTTCGCCAGTCATCCCAACCCAACAATGAACAAGGCCACGTGTTGACCCAACATTGTCAAGCTTAGAACCATCGGATAAGATGTAGTAGCCCACCTCTCCAGTAGCTCCATGGCGCCCTACGATAAGCTTGCCGTCAAAAATTATAGCAGAGCCTACCCCAGTGCCAATAGTCATCATAACCATAAGTTTGGTACCTTTCCCTGCGCCCACGAAATATTCTCCCAATGCAGCAACGTTAACATCATTGCCCACAGTCACAGGAAGACCTGTCAATTCACGCAGTTTTTCGCCTAATGGATAGCCAGAATAACCTGGAAAATTATCGCCAATAAGAAGAATTTTGCCAGTGTTTTCTTCAACAATGCCCGCAGTACCAACAGCAATGCCCTCTATGATTTCACCGCGCATCTGGCAATCTTCCAGAACTTCGAGAATTTGTTCCATAAAGGCTTCTACACCGCCATGAAGAATTTTATTGGGCATAGAATTTACTGCTAAAAGGTTACCCTCTAAACTAGCAAGACCATATTTTATCATTGTTCCACCTATATCTAGGCAGAAAATTTTTCTTTTATCTATCATTTCGATAACTCCTAACGAAAGTCATACGCTAATTTTATCATAAAATTCCGACAAGAGCAAAAGTGGTGCTAAACATAAAAGCTTAGCACCACTTGTTTTTATATTTTATTTTTTTATTTTCCTTTATTCGCAAGCTTCAGGTTATTAACCCATGCATTGCCATTATCACCATAAGCAAGGCTCATAATGTAATAATCGCCCAAATATAAACCGCCATTATAAATATAGGGTTCAGGTCTTGCTGCAGCATTTGCATGATAAACCTTAGCTAAATTACCTGCAACAAAATAAGTTCTTTCACGAGCAGATTGACCATTGCCAGCGTTTGCTACACCGATTTTAACCTTATTAACGAAGATTTCGCCAGTCTTTTTATCAACTACAACCATTTTATTGCTGTATTCAGTCATATAATCGCTATTGGTATCACGACGATTTTCGGTTTTAGGATGGTCATTAAGAGCAAGCATGTTACCAGTTGCTTTAGTTGAATGGTCAAGCACTCTTTGCCAAACTGCAGCACCCGCTCCAACATTATAGCCAGCCTCGCTGCAATAGGTAAAGCTATCTTTATCAGCAACTTTTTCTTGAGGCAGAGTTACCCATTTAGCTTGAGCATAATTGCTAGCAAAGTTTGTCATAATGGAACCAGTAAGATTACCACCTGCCGCAACCATTGCTAAAGCAGTTTGCATACCAATGCTTTTCTTTGCTCCGTTGAGAACATGGTTATGGGTGCCATGGGATAATTCATGACCAACTACAAAAGCCATTTCGTCTTCTTGATAGTTAAGAGCATTGAAAGCACCAATGTTAACACTAAAGTTATGGCCCATTGTGCAGAAAGCATTAAAGCTAGTTTCATTATTTACAAAGTAATTGTAAGGTCTTTCATACACAGTGGGATCATATTTTGCAACAATAGGATTCAATCTTGCAAAAATATTGTTCAGTTGTTGATTGGCTTGCCATTCGTAGTTAACGCCAACCTCACCTTTAATTTTTTCGCAATATTCATTTCTATAAACAGTATCGATCATATCGATTTCTTTGGTAACTTGCTTATATTGCTGAGCACCTTGTACACCAGCCGCAATAACACCTGCAAGTCCACCAGCCTCGGTAGAAACAGGTGCAGATAATCCTAAAGATAATACACATAATGCAGTTAAAACTACTTTTTTATACATAGTTCTTCCTCCAAAACAACTTACTAATCTTTGAAAAAAATAAATAACTATACTAATTTGTATTATATCATAGCGTATATAGTGCGTAAAGTTTTAGCTTATCAGTACTTATAAATATATAAAGCAACTATCTATGAATAGTAGATTGATGTTAACAAATATTGATAAATACAAAAAACTCCAACCCTTTCGGATTGGAGTTAAATCTCTTTGGTGCCGGAGGCCGGACTCGAACCGGCACGAGCGTAAACCCGCTTGATTTTGAGTCAAGTGCGTCTGCCAATTCCGCCACTTCGGCACGTTAGGCTCCTCGCTTTCGCTCGGAACAT
>JAKSOJ010000086.1 GCA_024405645.1 Phascolarctobacterium sp.
TTTTTTATGCTTACCGCAATATTACATTATCTGGAGTAGTTACCATCGTTGTTATGGTCGCTGTGGAGAAGCTCTTCTGCGATGTGGGAGAGAGGTCTTTCTAAGAAATCTCTGTAAAGCTCTTGAACTTCCACATTGTTGTGGGATTGACGAATCTTACGTTTTGCATCCAAACGATAGAGTTTGTTGGCACGAACTTGACCAAAGGCTTCGGATTCATGGAAGGGTTGACCACCACCGTTAATGCAACCACCAGGGCAGGTCATAACTTCTACGAAATCGAATTGAGCTTTACCAGCTTTGATTTCTTCAAGGAGTTCTGCAGCCTTGCTAAGGGTGGAAACAGTACAGGTTCTAAGAGTTACGTCGCCAAGTTGGAAGGTAGCTTCTTTACGTCCTTCTAAACCACGAACAGCAGTGAATGCATTATCAGGATCTTCTTCGCCAAGAACAGTCTTATAAGCGGTTCTGAGGGCAGCTTCCATTACACCACCGGTAACACCAAAGATTACTGCAGCACCAGTAGAGGAGCCAAGCGGGGAATCAAAGGGTTCTTCTGCCAGGAGCATCGGATTAATATGTTCGGCTCTCATCAAACGAATGAGAGCACGAGTGGTGAGTACCATATCAACGTCTTGGGTACCAGAAGCCTTCATACCAGGTTGTTCGCATTCGCGTTTCTTGGATACGCAAGGCATTACGGATACGGAGAACATATCTTTTGCTTCAACACCAATTTGTTTAGCAAAGAAGGTTTTTGCAAGAGCACCAAAGATTTGTTGCGGAGATTTAGTGGTAGAAAGGTTATCTCTGAATTCAGGATAACGATAATTTACAAAGCTTACCCAACCAGGGCAGCAAGAGGTGAACATAGGCCATTTGTGAGCAGAAGGCTTGCCAAGTCTTTCGATGAGTTCGGAAGCTTCTTCCCAAATAGTAACATCTGCTGCGAAGTTGGTATCAAATACATAGTCGAAACCAATGCGTTTGAGGCATGCTACCAGACGACCTTCGGTTGCGAGTTCGTCAGGAATACCAAAAGCTTCAGCCCAAGCAGAGCGAACTGCAGGAGCAATTTGGCAAACGGTAACCTTGGAAGGATCTGCTAAAGCAGCATAAAGTTTCGGATTGTCGGTACGAGCGTAGAGAGCACCAGTGGGGCAATGAATGATGCATTGACCGCAGAGGGAACAATCGCTAGTACGGATATCTTTATTATCGGATACACCAATGGTAGTACGGGAACCAGTATTGATAATATCCCAAATTTTCAAACCTTGAACCTTTTCGCAAACTTGTACGCAACGCATGCATTTGATGCATTTCTTGCTATCGCGAACTAGGGGGAATTCTTTATCCCAGGGTTCATCTACGATTTCTTGTTTGTAGGGGATTTCATAAATACCAAGGTCGGTTGCTAATTTTTGCAGAGCACAGGTACCACAACGAATACAGGTTGCGCATACGCAATCGTGTTGGGAAAGAATGAGCTCAACATTGGTTCTACGAGTTTCGCGAGCCTTAGGAGAGTTGGTGAATACTACCATACCTTCTTCTACAGGAGTAGTGCAGGCTGTAACAACACGGTTTTGGCCTTGAATTTCAACAACGCAAACCTTACATGCGTTGATTTCGTTAATATCTTTTAAGTAGCAAAGTTTAGGGATGATAATGCCTGCAGTTGCTGCTGCTTGCATGATAGTAGATCCCTTAGCTACTGTAACTTTGATTCCGTCAATTGTTAAGTTTACCATTTCAGGGTTCTACCTCCTCTTACAGCACTGAAGCCAAATTTATCACAACGTAAGCAACGACCAGCTTCTTGGCATGCTTCTTGTTCGGTCATGCCACATTCGATGGGCATGAAGTTATCTCTACGTTTATTTGCTTCTTCAAAAGCAAGTTGGATACGACCGCAGGGTTTCTTATCGTCGATGGACGGATTAGGAATTTCTACGTCGCAGGTCATAATATGATGGAAACCTAAGTATTCATCGATATTTGCAGAAGCAACCTTACCAGCAGCAATAGCACGAATTACAGTTGCAGGACCAGTTACGCAGTCACCACCAGCGAATACGCCTTCGTTATTAACAAGCTCGGAAGAGGAGAGAGCGGAAATAGTACCGCGTTTTACGCCAATGCCAGCTTCTTCGAAGGGACGAAGTTCGATGCCTTGACCGATTGCAACAACGATAATATCGCAAGGAACTCTTAAGAGATCAACTTTCTTACGGATGGGTTTTGCACGACCCATGTTATCGATAGGTCCGATGATTTGAGGTTCTACCCACAGAGCGCAAGCATTACCATTTTCATCAGCTTCGATTTTATGAGGAGCGTTAAGGGCGATGAGTTCGCAGCCTTCTTGCATAGCGCCTTCGATTTCTTCAGGAAGTGCAGTCATGTCTTCTTGACGACGACGATAAGCAATACCAACGTAGTCAGCACCAAGACGGATTGCAGATCTAGCACAGTCCATAGCAACGTTACCGCCACCAACAACGATTACACGTTTGCCAGTGAAGTCAGGCATTTTTTCTTCGCCAATAGCACGGAGCATTTCGACTGCAGACATAACGCCTTTGGAATCTTCACCTTCAATACCGATTTTCTTATCAGTATGTGCGCCAATTGCAATATATACAGCATCAAAGTCGCGACGGAGTTTAGCAAAAGGAATTTCGCCTTCGCCATTGCCAATGCGAGCATTGAGATTAACTTCTACGCCGGTAGCGAGAATGGTATCGATATCTTCTTGTAAACGTTCACGCGGGAAACGATAGGAAGGAATACCATAGCGAAGCATACCGCCGAGCTTAGCTTTTTCTTCAAAAATAACTGCATGGTGACCCATGAGTTCGAGATAGTAAGCACAAGTCATGCCGGAAGGACCACCGCCGATGATAGCGATGCGTTTGCCGGTAGAGGGTTGTTTTTCAGGGCTAGGAACGGTATTGGAAGGAGCTTGGTCAACTGCCATACGTTTCAAACCACGAATATTGATAGGTGCATCAATCATGCTACGACGGCAACGAGCTTCGCAGGGATGTTCGCATACGAGAGCGCAAGCAGTCGGGAACGGGTTGTCTTTGCGAATTAATTTGATAGCATCTGCATAACGGCCTGCACCAACAAGAGCAATATAACCAGGAATATCTACTTGAGCAGGGCAAAGAGCTACGCAAGGGATGGATTGATGTTGATGCATGGAGCATTTACCGTGTTTGATATGATATTCGTAATCTTCACGGAAGCCTTCCAAACCTTTAAGAACCATGTTAGCTGCTTCAAAACCAATAGCACAGTCTGCAGAATTGGAGATATTAGTAGCAAGCTTTTCGATTAAATTGATAGTTTCGAGATTAGCACGACCTTCTAAAACATCTTCCAAAAGGTTTTGTAATTGGGTGAGACCAACACGACAGGGAACGCATTTGCCACAGGTTTGTGCATGACAAACCTTAAGGAAGGAAAGTTGCAGGTCAACAGGGCACAGTCCCGGAGGGCTGGCAATAATATGACGCTCTAAATCTTTGTATAAGCGCTCTACTGTGAGTTGCGCTTGATCAGGCGTTTCGACAATTAAACGACTCATAAATTCTCCTCCAAAGTTAATATAATAAAGCATACACTATTAAATTCTGCTTATAATAGGAATTATACTAAAAAACAAGATATTTGACAATAAAATTTGGTTGTATACTTTATATTGTAGCAAAGTGTAAAGATTTTGCTAATTTTTGTAAAGTATATAGAGTATACTTATTGTGATGAAAGCAAAGTTGATTACAAATTATAAATAAAAAAACTTGCAGAAAAATTAATTTTTGAGAATATTCAAGACTAAACAAGGTACAGTACTGCCGTTTTGTTAAGTAAAGCAAATTAACATCAAAAATTAACAATTATCAGTCTCTGATTGTAAATATCGAGACAGTATTTATATACAGTAAATAGTGTATTTTTTATAAAAAAATGGTATAATATTTGATGGCTAGGTATATCTAAAATTAATTAAAGTCGGATGGTAGCTCTTATGTATGATAAAAATTGGCGAGAACAGTTTAAAAAAGGCTTACTGACTGACGGTTGGAGATATTTTGGTGCTCATCCAGCTGTGGAAAATGGAACAAAAGGTTGGCGCTTTAGAGTTTGGGCTCCTAGGGCTAGTGCTGTGTCCGTTGTTGGCGATTTCAATAATTGGGAAGCTAAAAAACATCCCATGCATTGTTTAAAGGAACCCTATGCGGATGGAATTTGGGAATTATTCATTCCAGGTTTACCTGAATTTTCTAGTTATAAATACTCTATTCTAGGGTCTAAAGGGAAAATCGTCCTCAAGGCTGACCCGTATGCCTTTCATGCAGAATCTCGTCCTGGGACTGCAAGTAAATTATACGATTTAGGTGGCTACGCTAATGCAGAATTCGATTCCAAGCCTGCTTATGCTTGGCAGGATTGGGAATTCATTAACGCACGTGGCCAAAGAAAAATATACGATGGACCTTTAAATATATATGAGGTTCATCTAGGTAGTTGGCGTAAATATCAAGATGGTAATCATTTTGATTACGCAAGCATTGGCAAGGAATTGGCAGAATACGTAGTTGATATGGGCTATAGTGCCATCGAATTCTTACCTTTAACAGAATATCCTTTGGATGCATCTTGGGGATATCAAGTAACAGGTTATTTTGCGCCTACAAGCCGTTACGGAACTCCGGATGGCTTAAAGCAAATGATAGATATTCTTCATGCTCATGGACTAATCGTCATTCTCGACTGGGTTCCTAGTCATTTTTGTAAGGATGAATTTGGTCTCATAGATTTTGACGGTGGTAGTTGTTACGAGTATGAGGATCCAAAAAAACGCGAGCATTACGGATGGGGAACTAGAGTATTTGACTTTGGTAGACCAGAGGTAATTTCTTTCCTTTGCTCTTCCGCTCGTTATTGGCTAGATGAGTTCCATGCTGATGGTTTGCGCGTTGATGCTGTAGCAAGTATGCTCTACCTAAACTACGACCGTAAGGATGGAGCATGGACTGCCAACAAGCATGGTTCCTGCGAAAACCTTGAAGCCGTAGAATTTTTGCGTACTCTCAACAAAATGGCATTCAAAATTAACCCCGGTGTTATTATGGCTGCCGAAGAAAGTACCGCATGGCCCTTGGTTACCAAGCCTGCCGAGATGGGTGGCTTAGGCTTCAACTTTAAGTGGAATATGGGTTGGATGAACAATGTCTGCCATTATTTAAAAATGGACCCGTTCTTCCGCAAGGATAATCACAAAGATTTAACTTTTAATTTGATGTTTGCTTTCTCTGAAAACTATGTACTGCCAATCTCCCACGATGAAGTAGTACATATGAAGGGAAGTTTAGTAAATAAAATGCCAGGAGTCTACGAGGACCAATTAAAATGGCTTAAGGGTTTCTATCTTTATATGATGACTCACCCTGGCAAGAAGCTTCTTTTCATGGGACCAGAGCTTGGTCAATGGAAGGAATGGAACTACGAAACGCAGCTTGATTGGGAGCTTCTCACTCAAGAAAGGAATCGTAGAACAAAAGACTTCTTTAAAATGATGAATCATTTCTACCTTGAGAACTCGGAGCTTTGGGAGAAAGATTTGTCTTGGGAAGGCTTTGAATGGCTTGTTGTAGACGATAATCGCAACAATGTCATTGCTTATGCTCGTAAGAACAAGGCAGGGGATGAACTTATTTGCATAGTTAACTTCTCACCTGTAAAATTCGAGCATTATCGTATTCCTGTATTGCCCTATGAAAAATATCTTCCTATTATAAATACTGATGACGCAGTATATGGTGGAGAGGATTTTGGT
>JAKSOJ010000087.1 GCA_024405645.1 Phascolarctobacterium sp.
CAAGAGAATACCATCTCGATAACTGCTACACCACCCAGCAAGGAGCCCAAGGACAAGCCTAACAGGGTAATCAAAGGTAGTAAAGCGTTAGGAAGAACTTCACGCCATAAAATATGGGTTTCGCTCATACCACGTGCACGCGCACCTACTACATAATCTTGGTGTAACTCTTCTAAAACTGCAGTACGAACTTGACGGGTATATTTTGAAGCCATAGGAATGATTAACGTTAATGCAGGACCAATAACGTTTTCAAAATCAGCTTCGCCGCCAACGATAGGAATCAGATCCAAGTGCAAGCCTAAAATCCACAGCAGCATCAAGCCAACCCAGAAACCAGGCAGGGATACACCGATAAATGTAAAGCTACGAACAATATAATCGATAGCACCACCACGGTTTACCGCAGAGTAGATACCTGCAGGAACAGCAATAATCATCATACCTATCAGGGATACAATGGACAGCATCAGTGTACCAGGCAAACGTTCCATGAGGGCTTCCCATACAGGCTTTTTCGCCATGAAGGAGGTTCCCAAGTCACCAGTAACTGCACGTCCCAGCCAATCTAAATATTGGAAGAAGAAAGGCTTATCCAGACCTAATTGTTTACGTACTGCATCAATTTCAGCCTGGGTGATTTGCAAGTCCGAACCACCGGCAATCATCTGACGTACAACGTCGCCAGGAGCTAACATTACCAGAGCGAAGGTGATAAAGCTAATGCCGATAAGTACCAGGACGATTTGGCCCAAACGAGCCGCGATTTGCTTGTTTGACAAAGCACATCATCTCCATTAAAAAAAATAAAACCTTTCTCTAATATGAGAAAGGTTTGGAAGATATGTGCACTATTATCTTCCAGATTTCACACATCAGAGAAACATCTCGAGAGTTTACTGCTTAAACTCTCAAAAACTGATTGCTATAGTTTATAGTATTCTTTTAGTACAAAAGATACTATGTACTATAAAACAACCACATTTTCTGCTTAATAATAGCACACATTCCTAATAAGGTCAATAGCATATTAGTTTTTTATCATATTTTCGATTATTATCCTAATTAATTTTGATAACAACCAAGTAGCATTGTGGAATAAAAAGACTTTTTTAAGAATAGCATGTATAGTCGCTCATTTTTATGACATGGATAGCTTAAAT
This sequence comes from Phascolarctobacterium sp., assembly GCA_024405645.1. Taxonomy (GTDB): domain Bacteria; phylum Bacillota; class Negativicutes; order Acidaminococcales; family Acidaminococcaceae; genus Phascolarctobacterium_A. The sequence goes on from JAKSOJ010000087.1 coordinate 1,164, forward strand.
TTCCTCATTTCATAAATACTTATAAACCTACAAACATTATATTTCAACTTTTGGCTAAACGATTAACTCTACCCAAATTACTCTATATAGGTAAATGTTAAACAAATAAATATAGATTTATTGTCAGGGATGAAAAGTCAATTTATATCCCTCTCTTTTATCAGTATTTGTTTTCATTTAAATATTTTTTCTTGTTTACGCAGACTTACATATGTTATAATATATTGCAATAAGTTTATTTTTTAAAAAATATGTTTTTGGAGGAGACTTTTCATATGTCTAATACACTTAATGTATGTGGCTTAACCATAGAGAGAGGACAAAAATTACGTACTTATTTACCAGTCCCTGATACTAATGTGCAAATTCCTATAACCATCATCAATGGTAATGATGATGGCCCTACCCTATTAATTACCGCAGGTATTCATGGTGGCGAGTATCCTGGTATTGCAGCAGCAATGGAACTTGGCAGAGACATTGAACCAGAACATGTCCATGGTCTTTTAATAATGATGCATCCTGTTAATATTCAAGGCTTCTGGGCTCGCCGTGAAATGATCGTTCCAGAAGACGGCAAAAATCTTAACCGTGTGTTCCCGGGTACCCCTATGGGAACTTTAGCAGATAAAACTGCTTACCTTATTAGTAGCAACTTCTTCCCTATTGCTGATTTCTATGTAGACATGCATAGTGGCGATATTCATGAAAGCTTGCATCCCTATGTATATTATCCAGGACAACCTACCGAAGAAATCGAAAAGAAATCCAGAGCTGTTGCTAAGGTATTAGATATGGAATACATGGTTCGCTCTATGGCAAAGGGTGGTGCTTACAACTATGCTGCAAGCACAGGCCTTCCTTCTATTTTGATTGAACGCGGTGGCGCAGGTTTATGCCTTCATGAAGATATCGAAGCTTATAAGGATGATGTTAGAAATATCCTGCGCAAGTTAAAAATGTTTGACAGACCTGTTAAACCTCGTCACCACACTCCTCGTGATGTAGAAGATATTATCTACCTTGAAGCTATGGAAACTGGTTGCTGGTTCCACCATATTCATAGTGGAGATTTTATCGAAGAAGGACAAGAGCTTGGTCGTATTACTGATGTGTTCGGTAAGACAATTACAACCTACTATGCAGAACTTACTGGTGTTGTTTTGTATGTTTGTCCTGCCCTCTCTTCTCCTAAAGGAACTGTGCTCGTTGCCTATGGTCGTTTAAAGGAAGACGAAGACGAATAATAAACTCAAATCCTCGACAGAAATGTCGAGGATTTTCTTTGCACTAAAAAAGGCTATCGCAAACGCGATAGCCTAAAGTTTTTTGTAAAATGAAATTATGCCCAAACAGTTTTCATGATTTCAGCATTGCATTCGTTCAGATGTCTAACTACAACATCCATTACAGCATGAACCAAACCAGGAACAAATTCATTGTCAGTGGTAGGCATGCAGCTTTCAAGGATAATGCTACCTTCTTCATCTACATAATATTTGAAAACTTTGTATTGACCATTCATTTTGTTCAAGAGTGCCATTACAGCTTCTTTATTGCTTTCTTTAACAACGCCTGCAGCAACACGAACTTGAAGCATTACATAAATGCTATCATCAATAACGAGCATGGAAGGAAGGTTTTGGCCACCAACTTCCATAAAAGCACGATATACTACAGGATTCATTTCACCTTGTACTTCTTGTTCGGTGAACATTTGGAGATTGTTTTCTTTTAAGAAATCGGAGAATTTTTGAGCTTTAACGTTCATGGGATATTCCTCACTTTCAATTTATATAAGAATTAATATTCTTATTTATAAGGATTTTTCCTTATTAGTACACCTTCATTATACAATATATACTAAGTTTTGTAAAACACGAAGTCTAAAAAAACGAATTTTTCTTATATTTCCTTCCTATATAATATGCATATTGACAGTTTTAAAGCAACAAATCCAGTTATATTTGCTCAGTAGTTACTGATTTGTCTTCTTTATTTATTCTTAATACACAGTTATGATATGCATTCAAGGTACTACGATGTCCTACACTAACTAGTGTTGTATTGGTAAGTCTTGACTGCAATAGTTCATACATTGCTCTTTCTGTTTCCTCATCAAGAGCGCTGGTAGCTTCATCTAAAAAGAGCCATTGAGGCTTTTGAATATGCGCTCTACAGAAAGCTAATCTTTGCTGCTCACCAATACTTAGCACATGGGTCCAATCTGCAACAGTATCTAGCTTATCCTTAAGATAACCAATATGACAGAGTTCAAGATAGTTAATTGTTTCCTCGTCAGTCATATTAATATTTCCCGGGTAATGCAATGCTTCTCGTAAAGATCCTAAAGGAATATAAGGTCTTTGAGGAATAAACATCAGGTTCTTTGCATCTGGCAAGTTGATTTTTCCTTCAACGTACGGCCAAATTCCAGCAATAGCTCTTAAAAGGGTACTTTTACCAGAACCTGATACGCCTTTTACTAATACATTGCTGCCAGGTTGCAGCTCAAAAGAAACATTGGTAAGCAAAGTTGTGCCATCTGGCAGGCTTACAGTCATACCTTCTGTGCTAACCTTCTCTGCTGTAGCAAAACGATCTAGATGGAAATTTTCCGTAGCATCATTTACCTCTTGCATATGATGTCCAAAGAGAGTTAAACGCATAACAACTGCTTGCCACTGTGCTAAACTAGAATAAGTATCTGCAAAGTAGGATAAAGAATCTTGCACCCTACCAAATGCAGAAGTAACCTGCATTAATCCACCTAAAGTAATTTCTTTCGCTAAATATCTGCTCATTGCAGCAACAAATGGGAAGATTATTGCGATTTGGCCATAAAAGTTGTTTAACCAAATCATTTGCTTTTGCTTATTAACTAATCGCCAAAAGTTTTCTAGTAAATCGGTAAAACGATTTTTTAGTACTTTTTCCTCCTGAGCTTCGCCACGATAGAAAGCTACACTCTCGCTGCTTTCACGGAGACGAATCATGCTAAAACGAAAATCTGCCTCTCGACGTTGTTGAACAAAGTTTAAATCAACTAATTTTCTACCAACTAAATGAGTAATATATGTGCCAATGATAGAATATATAAAGGAAGCCCAGAACAAATATCCTTTGATTACGATATCATGCCCCATTACATTCAACTTAATGACACCGGACATATTGTATAGAATAACTACAAATGAGCAAAAAGTGACAAATGATTTTAATAGTCCTATTGATAAACTTAACGTCATCTCTACAAACATTCTTACATCTTCGGATATACGTTGGTCAGGGTTATCTGTATCCTTGCCAAACATTTGTAAATTATAATAAGTTTTATTTTTGAGCCAAATGCTGATGAATTTTTCTGTAAGCCATCGTCTCCAATTTAAAATTAGTTTTTGTTGGAGATAATATGAATAAACGGCCATGATTATATAAGCGAATGCCAAATAGGTAAATCTGCCTAATTCACTGTAAATTTTATCTTTTTCATATTGCTGAAGTGCTTCATAAAAAGAGTTGTACCAGTGGTTTAGCTGTACCAGCATATATACGGTTCCTAAAGTTAACGCAATAATTGAAACCAACAGAATAAAGGCTTTCCCCTTCTCTTCAGATTGCCAATAACTTCTAATTAGATACCAAACATCCTTAAAAAATTGTTTAGATAAAGAAAATTTTTTCATAATAACCTCACGAATGATTAATATCTATATTATACACTTTAGGTTCCTATATTACAAATAAAAAAGCCCTACACTATTTCTAGTGTAGGGCTTTAGTGCTTTTAGCTAAGCCGCGTTGTCAAATAAAATTATTTAACAGGACCGATCATAGCGAGCATGGTACCTGCAGCAACTGCAGTACCGATAACGCCTGCTACGTTAGGACCCATAGCATGCATCAGCAAGAAGTTGGAAGGATTAGCTTGTTGACCAACTTTTTGAGATACACGAGCAGCCATAGGTACAGCGGATACGCCTGCGGAACCAATCAACGGGTTGGTAGCGCCACCATCAACTACGCACATGATCTTGCCGAAGATAACGCCAAGAGCGGTACCAGCAACGAATGCTACAAGACCCATGATGATGATTTTGATGGTTTCGAAGTTGAGGAAGGATTCAGCGGACATGGTCAGACCAGTACCGGTAGCAAGCATGATGGTTACGGTGTTCATCAAAGCGTTTTGAGCGGTGTCGGACAGACGATCCAAGCAACCAGCTTCTTTGAACAGGTTACCAAGCATGAGCATACCAATCAATGCGGTTACGGAAGGTAACAGCAGAGAAATAACGATGGTGCACATGATCGGGAATGCGATCTTTTCGAACTTGGAAACAGGACGGAGTTGTTTCATAACAATCTTACGGTCTTTTTCGGTGGTGAACAACTTCATGATAGGAGGTTGAATCAGAGGAACCAAAGACATGTAAGAGTAAGCAGCTACAGCGATAGCACCGAGAAGTTCCGGAGCCATTTTAGCAGCGAGGTAGATAGAGGTAGGGCCGTCAGCACCACCGATGATGCCGATAGCAGCAGCTTGTTGTACGGTGAAACCAGAAAGCATAGCGCCAAGAAGTGCTACGAATACGCCGCCTTGTGCAGCAGCGCCCAACAGCAAGGTTTTCGGGTTAGCCAGCAGAGGACC
>JAKSOJ010000088.1 GCA_024405645.1 Phascolarctobacterium sp.
GATGTTTCACGTGAAACATCAATGTGCTATAAAAATAAAAATGAAAAATTTCAAAAATGTTTCACGTGAAACCTAAAAACTACTGATTAATCAATAAAAATATGATAAAATTATTGTGTAATAAAAATCTAACTATATTTGTTGTAAAAATCTATAGTTTTATAAATAATTATAGAAAAACAAATCAGAAGGAGAAAAAATGGTAAAAGTAATTGCAGTTGCCAATCAAAAAGGTGGCGTTGGCAAAACTACAACTTCGGTAAATTTGTCTGCATGCTTGGCTTCTTTAAATAGAAAAGTGCTTTTAATCGACAGTGATCCACAAGGAAATGCTACAAGTGGTTTAGGTTTTGACAAAAGAGGCATAAGACAATGTATCTATGATGTGCTTGTAAAAGAAGATGTAGGGTTGGATACTGTTATAAAGCACACTAATTATGAAAATTTAGATATTGCTCCGGCTACTATTAATTTAGCGGGCGCAGAGATAGAACTCGTAAATTTAATGTCTAGGGAAAGCAGATTGAAAAATGCTCTGGAAAAAATTAAACATAATTATGATTACGTAATTATTGACTGTCCTCCTTCTTTGGGCTTGTTGACATTAAATTGCTTAACAGCAGCTAGTAGTGTAATGATTCCGGTGCAATGTGAGTTTTATGCTTTGGAAGGTATTGCAATGCTTATGAATACAATTCAAAGGGTGCAACGCAATCTTAATCCTGCTTTAAAGCTAGAAGGCGTTGTTATGACTATGTATGATAGTAGAACAAATCTTTCTAATGATGTAGTTGCAGAGGTACAACGTTACTTTAAAACAAAAACATATCAAACCATTATTCCTAGAAATGTAAGATTAAGCGAGGCTCCAAGTCATGGTCAACCTGTAATTGATTATGATCCAAAATCCAAAGGAGCAATCGTATATACCGAACTTGCGAAGGAGGTGTTGGAAGATGAGTAAAAAAGGTGGCTTAGGTCGTGGCTTCGGTGATATTGGCAGTGGTGTAGACGCACTGTTTGGTAAAGATACTGCTCCAGAACAAAAAAATGAAGCTGCTGTAGTAGAGACTCCAAAAGAAGAAGTTGCCATCAAAAATATTACTCCAAACCCGTACCAGCCGCGTCAAGTTTTTGATGAAGAAAAATTACAAGAATTGGCAGAAAGTATCAAAGAATTTGGTATTGTGGAGCCTCTTGTTGTAAGAGTTAAGGGAAGAAAATATCAGCTTGTAGCTGGTGAACGCAGATTAAGAGCTGCAAAAATTGCTGGCTTGATTAAAGTTCCCGTAGTAATTCGAGAATATGAAGATTCCAAGATGATGGAAATCGCTTTGGTTGAAAATATTCAAAGACATGATTTGAATCCCATCGAAGAAGCTCAAGGTATTAAGCGTTTAATGGAAGAGTTTAAGCTCACCCAAGAACAAGCTGCTGAAAAAGTTGGACGTAGCCGTGTAGCAGTTACAAATATTCTACGCCTTTTAAATTTGCCAGAAGAAATTCAAGAACAAATTTCTGTTGGCATTCTTAGTATGGGCCAAGCTAAACAACTTTTGGGATTGGAATCCAAAGAACAACAATTAAATGTGGCTAAAGCAATTGTAGAAAACGGCTGGAGCTCTCGTATGACTGAAGAAGTATGTCGTCGTTTAAAGGATGGACAGAAGCTTCAAATTACTCGTGAGATTATCGAGGAGATTGTTGAAAAAAAGGAAAAAACTCCTCGTGTAAAGGCTGAGAAAGATGTTTATTGCGCTGAAGCAGAAGAAAAAATGCGTGAGTTCTTTGGAACAAAAGTAACGATTTTGCCAAAAGTAAATAAGAATGGCAAGAAGGTAGGAACAATTCAAATCGAATATACATCCGAAGAGGATCTTGCAAGAATTTGTGAAATGATTGACGATAGAAATGATTCTACTAAAACAGTTAGTGCAATTAAAAGAACGCTTAGTGTATAAAAGGCGAAAGAAGGATGTAAGTGGCACTCCTCGGAGATTTAGTGAATAGTTTAGCCATTATCGCAGGTTCACTATTGGGATTGATCGTAAAGCGTGGTCTACCTGAAAAATGGCAAGAAACCATAATGAGCGGTATAGCACTATCTATAGTAGTAATCGGCACCAAGATGGCTCTAGTAACACAAAATATTGTTATAGTAATAGTTGCTTTAGCAATAGGTGCTATAATTGGTGAGATTTTAGACCTAGAGGGTGGAATGCAAAGAATAGGGGATTGGATTGGAAGCAAACTAGCTGGAGGATCCAAATCTACCGCAGCTCAAATTGCTCAGGGCTTTGCAAGCGCTTCTGTGCTATTTTGTAGCGGAGCTATGGCAATTGTTGGCAGTATTCAATCTGGATTGGCTAATGACCATGCAACATTATTTGCAAAGGCAACCCTTGACGGAATCATTGCATTGGTAATGACTGCAAATTTAGGAATAGGAGTTATCTTTTCAAGTATTAGTGTTGGTATCTATCAGGGTAGTATTGTTCTTGCTTCAGGACTAATAGAACCTTATGTTACTCAAAAAATTTTGAATGAAGTAACTTCTAGTGGTGGGATTATGATTATGGCCATAGGCTTTAATATGTTGAAGCTAACTCATACTCGAATAGCAAATATGGTACCCGGCATGTTTGTTGCAGCTATACTGGCACATTATTTTCTATAATATATATAAGAAGAAAACCCATAGACTTGTGAATAGTCTATGGGTTAAATTTTTAGCCTGCAATAGCAATGTGCAGTTTTAACAAAATGTAAGCATTTACAAGAAACATAAGATTTCTCATGTAAAAATTAGGATAAACAAAGTGGTGCTCCTCGTTTTCGCAGTAGGTTCCTGAAATCTTATAACGTAAAGCGAAGGATTCTAGAACAGCAAATGTTAGAAGCAAAAGACCTGGAATTTTATAAGGACTTAAGAAGATTAAGAAACATGTATAAAAGAAGAATAATATATCTGCTACCATATAAATAATGTATAAGACAGAAACTTGTGTAACAATAACAACTCGCTTTTGTTCAGGACTTTCTCTTCGTTCTTTGGCTAAATTTTTTATAGTATTAAGGCAATAACAGATATCTTGAGCTCTAAAGAAGTAAAATGTCTTTAAGCATACAAAAATTAATGGAATATATTTCATTTCGTAAACCTCAGTGTAAGTTTTCCAACTTAATTATACAACATAATCAAAAGTGCGTCCATCAGTAGACACAAAAGCAGCTTGGTCTTGTGAGTATGGACGATTGTACGTGAAAAAAATTATAAATTAGAATATTTTTATAAAATTTTTATCACTTTGACGAAACTTTACGAATGTATACAAAAATCAAGAGAATTTTAGTTGACAATAGTATGAAAAACAAAGTATAATCTTGAACATAAAGTTATTCGGCAAATGAGGGGATCGCCGAATACTCATAATTATTAAAAAAAATAACTAAAATGGTTAGAAAGAAGGGTATTCTAAATGAAATCTTGGAAAAAACTGGCTACCGTAGCACTGTCCGCTATGGTAATGGCAACCGTTATGGCTGGCTGCGGCGGCGGAGATAAAAAAGCTGCTAAAGCTGACGCTAACGTTTACAAAGTTGGTGCTTGCTTCGAACTCACTGGTAACGTAGCAAACTATGGCAAATCCTGTATGGAAGGCTTCAAAGTCGCTATTAATGAAATTAACGCAAAAGGCGGCGTAAATGGCAAAAAATTCCAAATTGTTGAATCCGATAACAAATCCGAGCCGGCTGAATCTGGTAATGCTATTACCAAACTTGTAACTCAAGATAAAGTTATCGCAATTGTTGGACCTGCAACCTCTGGTTGTGTAGCTGCTGGTACTCCTATTTCCACTTCTAATAAAGTTCCTCACATTGCTCCTTGTGCAACTGCACCTGGCATTACCTTAGATGGTAACAAAACCAAACAATTCGTATTCCGTGCATGCTTCATCGATCCGTTCCAAGGTCAAGTTATGGCTGAATTCACCGACAAGACTCTGAAACTGAAAAATGTTGCAATTCTGTTCGATTCTTCCTCTGACTATTCTAAAGGTCTGTCCGAAGTTTTCCAAAAAACTTTAGAAGGCAAAGGCGGCAAAATCACTGCTAAAGAAGCTTTCTTGGCAAAAGATATGGACTTCAAGGCTTCCTTGACCAAAATTAAAGCTACCAATCCGCAAGCTCTCTATGTTCCTGGTTACTATGAAGAAGTTTCCAAGATCATCAAACAAGCTCGTGAAATCGGTATCAACTGCCCGATTATGGGTTGCGACGGTTGGGAATCCCCGAAACTTGCTGAAATCGCTGGTAAAGACGCTCTGAAAGATTGCTACTATGTATCCGCATTCTCTGCAGACGATAAAGATCCTTCCGTACAAGAATTCATTAAGAAATTCAAAGATGTAAACAAGAAAGATCCGGATATCTTCTCTATGCAAGGTTACAATGCAGGCTTGATTTTGGCTGATGCTATTAAACGCGCTGGTGAAAAAGCTGACGGTACTGCAATTGCAAAAGCTATTGAAGATACTAAAGCTCTGCCTGTTGCTTCTGGCAAACTTACTTTTGATGACAAACATAACCCGGTTATGCCTGCACTTATCATCGACTTCAAAGATGGCAAACCTAGCCTGAAAGAAAAAATTGCTCTGTAATTACTAGTTAATTTGCAGTAGCTGTTAAATTTAGTTTATTAGCGCGCTCTTATTGGGGCGCGCTAAAATATAAATATTTATTTTTGAGGGGTAAAAATCATGAAAAAATCTACAAAACTATTGTCTATGTTAGTTGCTAGTGCATTGTTTGCAGGTGCTTTAGCAGGCTGTGGCGGCGGAGACAAGAAAGCTGCTGACGTAATTAAAATCGGCGGCAACCTTGAAATGACTGGTGGCTCTGCTTCCTTTGGTATTTCTTCTAAAAATGGTATTGATTTAGCAATCGAACAAATCAATGCTAAAGGTGGTATCGGTGGCAAAAAACTTGCTCTTGTAGTTGCAGATAACAAATCTGAAGCTGCTGAAGGTACCAACGCAATGACCAAACTTGTATCTCAAGATAAAGTTTGTGCAGTAATCGGACCTAACCTGAGCTCTTCTGTAATTGCTGCTGGCGCTATTAACAATGGTTCCAAAGTACTTGATATTACTCCGATGGGTACCAACGAAAACGTAACCGTTGATAAAGCAACCAAGAAAGTTAAACCTTATAACTTCCGTGCATGCTTCATCGACCCGTTCCAAGGTACTGTAATGAGTAAATATGTTAAGGAAGATCTCAAACTTAACAACGCTGCTATTTACATCGACAACAGCTCTGACTATGCTAAAGGCTTAGCAGAAAGCTTCGTTGCTAACTATAAAAAATTAGGTGGTAACATTGTTGCTACCGAAGCTTATCTCCAAAAAGATACCGACTTCAAAGCTACTTTGACCAAAATCAAAGCTACCAACCCTGATTTCGTCTATATTCCTGGTTACTATCAAGAAGTTGGCTTGATTGTTAAACAAGCTCGCGAAATCGGCTTAAATGTTGCTATGGGTGGCGGCGACGGCTGGGATAGTGCTAAACTTCCTGAAATTGCTGGCAAAGATGCTCTGAACAACACTTTCTTCTCCAATGTATACTCTCCGGATGATACTTCTGATCTCAACAAAAAATTCGTTGCAGATTATCAAAAGAAATTCAATGCAAAACCGGACGTATTTGCAGCATTGGCATATGATTCCGCTCTCCTGATTGCAAAATCCATTGAAGACGCTAAAGGCGCTGATCCTGTAAAAATGGCTGAAGCAATGGCTAA
>JAKSOJ010000089.1 GCA_024405645.1 Phascolarctobacterium sp.
CAAAAACTCATCTAGTTTTCCAAACTCGATATAATGCTTGCGCATCATCAAGTATTGACTCATTCAACAAATTAGTATGCAAACGTGCTGCATTCTTCCAGTTGATTGCATCGTCTTCAGAGAAGGCTGCGCCAAAACGAACATATACCGAAAACACCGGCAAAATGGCCAAAAGAATTACGCCAACTATCAATTTGCCTTTACGTGTATATTCATTCAAATTGACAACCCCAATTTTAGCAATCAAAATATACAATCCATAGAAAAATACACTTGCCATAATAAGAGCACCACCCATTTTATCCCAGAAATGGTACTTACTTACAATGGTATGCCAAATTGCTAGTCTATCCCCTTGCCAGCCTTCTACAATCATATGATTAAAACCTGAATTGAAAATGCGATAATAGGTCCAACGAGCATAAAACATAGCAGAGAATAAAAACAGCAAACATCCATGATAGCCAAGTCGAACCTTATCGGTAAGCGGAAGATAAATACTGTCCTTGGCTTTACGTTCCGACGGAGAGTAAAGTTCACCTTCATCTGTGGCATTAACTGTAAACTTTTTTGGTTCTTCAGTTTTAAATATGCTTACCAAACATGTCAAAACAAAAGACAGCAAAGAAATTGTTCCCGCAGTTTTCAAACTAATTCTAAAGCCCATACGAAAAGCTTTACCGAATTCTGCATCAAACCCATTTTCGAGTTCACCACTATACATACATACGAATAAAACTCGCAAAACAGCTAGAACAATGCACCAATATGTAAAGGTCTTTATTTCCTGTTGTAGATTTCTAAAAACTGATTGTAATTTCATATTTTTTCCAATATTGCGTACTTAGTGAGCAAGCTTCTAATACCAGCTCCTGCAAAAGCAATGGTCAATTCTTGTCCATCTGCAGAATCTTTCACTGCCACTACAGTACCAATTCCAAATTTCTTATGTTGAACTTTATCTCCAACATTAAAACTCTTTGACACAGAATTTTCTTTAGGCACAAAGCTTTGAGTCGGAGTTGGTTGATACCAATTGTTGGTTTTAGGCACAGCAGGCTTAACAGGCATTTGTACCTTTTTGGTTTGCATTCCCACATTCCTTTTATAAATACTTAAAAGATTTCGTGGAATTTCTTTTAAGAATCGAGAAATCGGATGATACTCCGTTCGACCGAAGAGCATACGTGTTCTAGCGTTAGAAACAAAAAGTCTTCGTTCAGCGCGAGTAATACCAACATAGCATAACCTGCGTTCTTCCTCGATCTCTTCGTCATCCATCAAAGTTCTCGCATGTGGAAACACGCCTTCTTCTAAGCCAACCAAGAATACTATAGGAAACTCTAGACCTTTTGCGCTATGCAATGTCATAAGTGTAACGCTATCCTCTTTTAAATCGGCATCATCAATATCTGCAACCAAAGCCACATGAGCAAGAAAGTCCTCCAAAGACTGTTCTTCTGGATTTTCTTTAGCAAAATCTTCTGCAACAGATAAAAATTCGTTGATATTTTCAATACGAGCTTCATCCTGAGGGTCGCCACTATTTTTTAATTCATCCAAATAACCACTAGCAACAACTAATTCTTCAATAAGCTCGCGAATAGTAATTTCGTCTAATTTGCTGATCATATCAAAAATGAAAGCAGCAAAACCTTCTAACTTTTCAGCAGTTTTTTTAGATATCCCAGCAATTGAACTAGCTGCTGAAACGGCTTCAAAGAGACTCATGTCATTTTCGCTGGCAAATGCCTGCAACTTGCCAATAGTCGTTTCTCCAATGCCACGTTTAGGACGGTTAATAATACGCAAAAGACTCAAACTATCATTAGGATTGAAAACAGTGCGCAAGTAACAGAGAATATCTTTGATTTCTTGACGAGAATAGAATTTTACCCCACCAACCATGCTATAACTCATGCCAGATTTGATAAGCATTTCTTCAAACACACGAGATTGTGCATTAGTTCGATAAAGTACTGCAAATTCTCCTAAACGAACATGTTCTTTTGAAACAAGCTCTTGCATACGTTCAATACAATAGCGTGCTTCATCACGTTCATCATCGGCAAGATAATATACTATTTCGTGACCATTACCCTTGTCAGTCCAAAGATTTTTGGGCTTGCGACCAGTATTATTCTCAATAACACTATTCGCCGCATCTAGAATAACCTGAGTACTACGATAATTCTGCTCTAATTTTACGACTTTAGCATCGGGATAATCCTTTTCAAAGTCCAAGATATTGCTCATATCAGCGCCACGCCAAGCGTAAATGCTTTGATCCGCATCGCCAACAACACAAATATTCTTGTGCTTAGCTGCTAATATTTTTGTCAGCATATATTGAACATGGTTGGTATCTTGATATTCGTCCACCATTATATGATCAAATTTATTTTGATACTTTGTACGAACTTCCTCGTTTTCTTGAAAAAGCTTTAAGGTTAAAAGCAAAAGATCATCAAAATCAACCGCATTGTTTTTTTGCAATTTATCGGAATAAGCATGATATACTTCTGCAACCTTACGTTCAAAGAAATCTCCCACTTGTTCCTCATATTCTTTGGGGCCGAGCATACCATTTTTCGCATCACTAATACGAGCTTGAATAGCAGCAGGAGCAAAGCGTTTTTCATCCAAGTTCATTTCCTTCAGAACTTGCTTAATAAGATTACGCGAATCATCCTGGTCATAAATAGCAAAATTGTTATTATAACAGCCTAATTTATCAATTTCTCTTCGCAATACACGCACGCAAAAAGCATGAAATGTAAAAAGCCACACGTCTTTAGCAGCGGAACCTGCCATAGCGTCAACTCTATTACGCATTTCAGCTGCAGCTTTGTTTGTAAAAGTAATTGCTAAAATTCTATATGGAAGCACACCTTGACTTAAAAGGTATGCGATTCTACAGGTTAAAACTTTAGTTTTGCCAGATCCCGCTCCAGCAACAATCAGCATAGGTCCTGAAGTAGTTGTAACTGCGTCTAATTGCTGTGGGTTCAAATTTTCAAGAGTATCCATTCATCCTCCAGGGAATTCCATTAAAAATACAAACAATAAACCTATTATATACATTATATCACAATTGTAGTATATTTATAATAGATTAAAATCAATAAAAGAGGGTTAAGGAATGAGCAAAACCACACAATTTATCCCCGCAGAACAATTGAGTAAACTGTGGAGATGTTTAATAGAATTTGATATGCTAGCCCCTAATGACAAGATTATGATTGGCCTATCCGGCGGCAAAGACAGCATGCTGCTCACAGTTATGCTAGCAGAAATTAAAAAATTTTCTCCCATTCCCTTCGAAATTGCATGCTTTACAATGAACGGAATGTTTGCCCCAGATTTTCCAAAGGAAAAACTCCAAGAGTTTTGCGACAAATATGGAGTTGCATTTTATACAGAAGACGTAGACGTTCCAGCAGCTCATGCAAAAAAAGGAGGAAGTCCTTGTTTCACCTGTGCTTATTTTCGTAGAGCAGCAACAAATCGCAAAGCCAAAGAACTCGGCTACAATAAAATTGCGTTAGCTCATCACAATGATGACGCAGTTGAGACCTTTTTTATGAATCTAATGACTACTGGTCAATTAAAAACTTTTTTACCAGTAACATACCTCTCGCGCATGGATTTAACGGTGCTTAGACCTCTATTATACTACAGAGAGGAAGAAATTCGCCAATTAGTCAAAGAAATAGGCTTAGAGCCTATAAAAAATCCTTGTCCATATGATGGTTATACTATGAGACAGGACATTAAAGAGCATATTGCAGAACTTAACGCAAAATATCCCGAGGTATATGATCATCTAGCAGCTGCTATGCGCATTCCTGAAAAATGCGAATTATGGCCTAGCAAATTACACCAAAAGGACATGGTCAACAAATTCCGTACATTTTGGAAAAAACCACCAAAGAAATAATTTGCTTCCAATAACAAAAATTTATTTAAATTATATTGAATAAGCATAAAATCTATGAGATAATAGTGTATACTGTTAGTTTTGCGTGTTGAGTTTTATCATATACTATATATTAAAACTTTAGTTAGCACCTAACAGTTAAACAAATTTTATTTTTTAAAAGAGAGAGGTAAGTCCTGTGGCAATCGATTTAACAAAATATGGTATCAATGGCGCTACTGAAGTTGTTTATAATCCGTCCTATGAAATGCTTTTCGAAGAAGAAACTAAAACTGAGCTCACTGGCTATGATATCGGCCAAGTAACCGAACTCGGTGCAGTTAACGTTATGACCGGCATTTATACCGGACGTTCTCCTAAAGATAAATATATCGTTATGGACGAAAACTCCAAAGACACTGTTTGGTGGACCTCCAAAGAATATCCTAACGACAATCATCCTATGAGCCAAGAAGTATGGGGCGAATTAAAAGCTCTTGCTCAAAAAGCTCTTTCCAATAAAAGAGTATTCGTTGTTGACGCTTTCTGCGGTGCAAACAAAGATACTCGTATGGCAATCCGTTTCATTGTAGAAGTAGCATGGCAAGCTCATTTCGTAAAAAATATGTTCATCGCTCCTACCGAAGAAGAATTGCAAAACTTCGAACCTGACTTTGTTATTTACAATGCTTCTAAAGCAAAAGTTGAAAACTACAAAGAATTGGGCCTCAATTCCGAAACCGCTGTAGCATTCAACATCACCAGTCGTGAACAAGTTATCATCAACACCTGGTATGGCGGAGAAATGAAAAAAGGCATGTTCTCTATGATGAACTACTACCTGCCTCTCAAAGGCATTGCTGCTATGCACTGCTCTGCAAATGCGGATATGAACGGTGAAAATACTGCTATTTTCTTCGGTCTGTCCGGTACTGGCAAAACCACCCTTTCCACCGATCCTAAACGCCTCCTTATCGGCGATGATGAACATGGTTGGGATGACAATGGTGTATTCAACTTCGAAGGCGGTTGCTACGCAAAAGTTATCAATTTGGACAAAGATTCCGAACCTGATATTTATAATGCAATTAAACGCAACGCTCTTCTTGAAAACGTAACTGTTGATGCAGAAGGCAAGATTGATTTTGCTGATAAGAGCGTTACCGAAAATACTCGTGTATCCTACCCCATCAGCCATATTAAAAACATCGTTCGTCCGATTTCTGCTGCACCTGCTGCACAAAACGTTATCTTCTTGTCTGCTGATGCATTCGGCGTTCTTCCTCCGGTCTCTATCCTGACCCCGGAACAAACCCAATACTATTTCCTGTCCGGCTTTACCGCTAAACTCGCAGGTACCGAACGTGGTATTACCGAACCTACTCCTACCTTCTCCGCATGCTTCGGTCAAGCATTCCTTGAATTGCATCCGACCAAATACGCTGAAGAATTGGTTAAGAGAATGCAAATGAGCGGTGCAAAAGCTTATCTTGTAAATACTGGCTGGAACGGTACTGGCAAACGTATTTCCATCAAAGATACCCGTGGTATCATCGACGGAATTTTAAGCGGCGATATTAAAAACGCTCCTACCAAAGTTATCCCCATGTTCAACCTCGAAGTTCCTACTGAACTCCCTGGTGTAGATCCTAAGATTTTGGATCCTCGCGATACTTATGCAAATGTTAGCGAATGGGAAGATAAAGCCAAAGATTTAGCTAGCAGATTCAACAAAAACTTTGCTAAATACACCACTAA
>JAKSOJ010000009.1 GCA_024405645.1 Phascolarctobacterium sp.
AGAGTTCATGCTTGTACTGATGTAACTGGTTTTGCACTTCTTGGTCATGCCTGTGAGATGGCTCAGGGAAGTAACGTGGAAATACATCTTGATGTAAGTAAGATTGATTTAATTAAAGAGGCTTTGAACCTTGCTACTATAGGCATAATTCCTGAAGGAGCTTATCGTAACAGAGCATTTGCCGAAGAACATGTTGAAGGTGGCAATGTGCTATTAGCTAAACAGGATATGCTTTACGACCCACAAACCTCAGGTGGTCTTTTAGTAGCAGTACATCCAGACGATGCAGCTGCTATGTACGCAGAGCTAAAAGAGGCAGTTCCCAGTGCGCAATGCATTGGTGTTGTAAAAGAATATAATGGAGGTAAATATATATTCCTCCACGATGAAGGAGATGTAAAGAAATGAATCCAATTATCATTGGAACTGGTGTTGCCGTAGGTCTTGCGGCAGTTGTTTTGACTATGCTGGGTAACCCGGCGAATATGGGCTTTTGTATTGCGTGCTTTTTGCGCGATATCGCAGGTGCTTGCAAATTCCATCAAGCGCCCGTTGTCCAATATGTAAGACCTGAGATTGTTGGTCTTGTTTTGGGGTCAACCATCATGTCCTTGGCTAATAAAGAATTCAAGGCTAGAGCTGGCTCTTCTCCTGCAGTACGCTTTGTTCTTGGTGCTTGTGTAATGATTGGCGCTCTCGTATTCTTAGGTTGCCCTCTACGTATGGTAATTCGTATGGGTGGCGGCGATTTGAACGCTTTTGTTGGTCTTGCTGGCTTTGCTACTGGCATTCTTATCGGTATTTACTTCTTGAAAAAAGGTTTCAGTCTCAAGCGTAACTATAATGTTACTATGACTGAAGGCTTTACTCTGCCTGGTGCCATGGTGCTGCTTTTTGCTTTAGTCACTATTGCTCCTGCGCTTTTTGCATTCTCTAAAGCTGGTCCTGGTTCCAAACATGCTCCTGCTATGATTGCCCTTGTAGTTGCACTTGTAATCGGTGCTTTAGCGCAAAAATCTCGCATTTGCATGGTTGGTGGTATGCGCGATGCTGTTATGTTTAAAGATTTCAATCTGCTAAGTGGTTTTGTGGCAATTTTCTTTACTGTTTTGGTTGGTAATATGGTGCTTGGTAATTTCAAAGGCTTCTCCACCTATATGCAACCTATCGCTCATGCAAGCCAAATGTGGAACTATTTAGGTATGGTAGTTGTTGGTTGGGGTTCCGTACTGCTTGGTGGTTGCCCGTTACGTCAACTTATCCTTGCTGGCGAAGGCAATGGCGATAGTGCTGTCACTGTTTTCGGTATGATTGCCGGTGCTGCAATTGCTCATAACTTTAAACTGGCAGGCGGTGCTGCAAGCTTGCAAAATGGCGTTTACAAAATTGGCGGCATTGGTATGAACGGTCAAATTGCAGTAGGAATTATTTTTGTAATTCTCTTGGCAGTAAGTTTGATGAATCTGCCGAAGGATGAGTAAGAATTAATGCGGAATTCGTAATTCAGAATTGTGGAATCGAGCAGAAATTGACAATTAAAACTAAATCATTTTAATCCAAGTTTTAATTCATTAAGCCTAAGGTTTGATACAATCACTTAACATCATAACTATGAATTATTTGGTATAAAGAACGAAAGAAGGGAAATATCATGGTAGACGCACGTGGTTTAAGTTGTCCATTACCAGTTGTAATGGTACAAAAGGAAGTTAATAAAAATAATCCTAACGAATTAGATGTACAAGTAGACGCAATGGTTTGCGTAGAAAACGTAACTCGCTTTGCTCATAGCCAAGGTTATGAAGTAACAGTTGAAGAGCAAGATGGCGAATATACTATGCATCTTAAAAAATAACTAATTATTCAATGCGTAATGCGTAATTGAACAGTTCGTGTTAGAATAGAAGAAAAGATTTTCTATAGCGAATTAAAATTACGATTACGCATTTTTTTAAAGGTGTTTTGTATGGAAAAGATATTCAACAATCTGAAAAAACAGATGGATTTGGGACAGGACTCTGTTCTAGTTACGATAATAGACCAAGCTGGTTCTACTCCTCGTGGATTAGGGACGCAAATGCTTGTTGGTACAAACGGAATACTTGCTGGTACCGTAGGTGGAGGAGCTATTGAACAAAGAGCGATTAATCATGCTATTGAACTAATAGCTGCCAAAAAGTCTGAGGTTTGCGCTTATGATCTAAGCGGTGCGAACCAAAACGGTTTGGGCATGGTTTGCGGGGGCGGAGTGACTTTGCTTTTTAGCGTTGTTTCTGCTCAAGATTCTAGTTGGAAAACTGTCTTAAAGGAGATGCTCAAACTTTTTGCAGAGAACACGCCTGGCTTTTTGGTACAGAATCTGCAAAATGGTTCTGCATCTTTACTGGATGAAGCTGGAAAGTTGTTAGCCGGAGAGAATATTTCATTATCCGTTCAAGATGTAAGTTATGGTGGTGCTACGGTGAATGGCTGGTTTGTGCTTCCATTAGACATTAAGCAAAGAATTATTCTTTGTGGTGGTGGGCATGTTGCACAAAGCTTGGTGCCAGTACTTGCGTCTGTTGATTTTAGTGTTACTGTTGTTGAATCAAGAGCGGAATTTGCACGCAAGGAACTTTTCCCGGCCGCAGATGATGTGCATTTGGTTGATTACACTGATTTAGCATCTTATATAGATTTGAAACCTAGTGATTTTTTTGTTATTATGACACATGGACATGTGCATGATTACACTTTAGAGGAGCAACTTCTTCGAAAAGAATACGCATATATTGGCGTAATGGGCTCCAAACGCAAAATTGCTTCTGTAAATGCTAGACTTGCGGATGCGGGAATTAGCAAGGAAAAGATGGAGAGTGTGCATACTCCTATTGGTGTAAAAATTGGTGCTGTTACTCCTGCTGAGATTGCTATTTCAGTAGCGGCAGAATGTATAGCAGTACGAGCTTCTTTAAGAAAAAAATCTTCTAATGTTTGTCCAAGCAGTTTGTGAGGGATGAAATGAAACCTGCAATTAAAGTTTTAATTTTAAACGATGATGGGGATAAAATCTTTGGCGAAGGCCCTTATAGACTTTTGAAGGCTGTGGAGGCAACTGGTTCTTTGCGCCAAGCTGCCATGGGTATGGAGATGGCATATACAAAAGCTAGAAAAATTCTTTTGAATGCAGAAAAGGGCTTGGGTGTGCAATTGGTTATTCCCACTACCGGTGGTTCTCATGGTGGTGGCAGTGTTCTTTCGCCAGAGGCAAAAGAATTTCTTGAGAAGTTTGAACATTTTAGGCAAAGAAGTAAAGAAGAAAACGCTAGAATTTACGAGGAAATCTTTGGCGACTATGGAAAATAAAACTATAGGCTGCATTATTATGGCATCAGGTCAAGGAAAACGCTTTGGATCCAACAAGCTAATGGCGGATTTTTTAGGTGAACCTTTGCTAGCAAGTGTTCTCAAGGCGACAGAAAATCTCTTCGCCGAAAGAATTGTTGTCACACGACATGTCAATGTTGCAGATTATTGTGCAAAACAGAATATTGGAATTGTTTTACATAATTTTCCAAATCGTAACGATACAGTGCGCTTAGGATTGGAAAAACTTTCCGATGTAACTCATTGTATGTTTGTTATGGGTGATCAACCTCTTATTAAGAGGGTAAGCTTGGAACGCATTCTACAAGCAGTAAAAAATGAACCAGACTTTATTTGGCGTTTTGCATTCGAAGATACATTAGGCGCTCCAGTAGTATTTCCGAGGAAATATTTTGCGCAACTCAAAACTTTGCCAGAGGGCAAAGGAGGAGGAGTGCTTTTGAAAAAATATGCAGACCAAGTGCGTACTGTTTCTGTGCTTAGTTCAGAAGAACTTTTAGATGTTGACACGCAAGAAGATCTGCAAAAAATAACTCAAATAAAAATTTCATCAGAGTCTTAAGATAAGAGCAGAAATAACTGCTCTTATTTTTCTTTTTTATGCTAAATTTTTGACGGTGTATATATATGAAGAAATAACTTTACAACTGTATTGATTTAAAGTAAAATGTATTTGTATTTTTGGAGTCTGTGACTTCTAATTTTATAATTTTTTTATTTGGAGAGGCGCGTTATGTCAAAAAATTTGGAGCTTAGTAAAGCCGCTTACGATTTTGAAGCAAAGATGCCCTTAAGCCAAGCTATTCCTCTTGGTTTACAGCATGTTTTGGCTATGTTCGTAGGCAATTTGACCCCGTTGTTGATTATTTGTGGTGCTTGCGGTATTAAAGGCGGTACAGATTTAGCAGATTTACAAATAGCCTTACTGCAAAATGCTATGACCGTAGCAGGTCTTGTAACCCTGGTTCAATTGTATTCCATTGGACCTTGTGGTGGTAAAGTACCTATTATTATGGGTACGAGTTCTGGTTTTATCGGTGTATTTAGTAGCGTTGCTCATGTTATGGGTAATGGTATTTTAGCCTATGGCGCTATAATGGGTGCCAGTATTATAGGCGGTATTTTTGAAGGCTTCTTAGGCTTCTTCTTAAAGTACCTCCGTCGCTTTTTCCCCTCAGTAGTTACTGGTACTGTTGTATTGTCCATTGGCTTGTCTTTGATTGCTGTTGGTATTAATTCCTTCGGTGGCGGTCGTGGTGCTAAAGACTTTGGTTCCATGGAAAATGTTGGTTTAGGCTTGTTTGTATTAGCAATTATTTTGTTCTTTAAGCATTATACCAAGGGATTTTTTGCTTCTTCTTCTATTTTGTGGGGCATTATTTGCGGCTATGCTGCTTCTATTGTAATGAGTTTTGTGCTCCCTACAACCGGAGTTACTGCAAAAGGCGTTGCTTATACTAAAGCTTGGGTTATCAACTGGGATAAGGTTGCTAGCTCTAGCTGGTTTGAAGTTCCTGCATTGTTACCGGTAGATCTAGTTTTTGATATGCGTGCAATAGTTCCTGTAGCTATCATGTTTATCGTTACTGCTGTAGAAACTGTCGGTGATATCTCTGGCGTTATGGAAGGCGGTATGGGTCGCGAAGCAACTGACAAGGAACTTGCTGGTGGTGTAATGTGCGACGGCCTTGGTTCTACTTTCGCTGCTGTTTTTGGTGTTTTACCTAATACTTCTTTCAGCCAAAACGTAGGCTTGGTTGCTATGACCAAAGTTGTTAACCGTTTTGCTTTGGCTTGTGGTGCTGTAATTCTGATTCTCTGTGGCCTGATTCCTAAATTAGGCGCATTGATCTCCATTATGCCTCAATCCGTTTTAGGTGGCGCAGCAGTTATGATGTTCTCCTCCATCGTTGTTAGTGGTATCCAATTGGTAACTAAAGAGCCTCTGACTCAACGTAATTTGACCATCATTTCTGTATCCTTAGGCGTAGGCTATGGCATGGGTGCTACTCCTGCAATCTTAAATGCTCTGCCTGATTTGGCTAAATTAATCTTTGGTGGTTCTGGTATCGTGCCTGCAGCTATTGTAGCAATCTTCCTGAACATCATTCTTCCGAAAGATTAATTAGTTTTACTTAAACAACTTTGTTGGCTTGGAATTAAGTTCTGAGCCAACTTTTTTATTTTTCGTTATATCTTAAAATAAATAACGCTTGCTTAAAAATTGGCTATCTATTAAAATATTATTATCGGAATTGTGTAAAATTTTTTGGGAAAGAAGTTGTTGCTTTGAACACGAAATTAACTGCTTTAGGGATTGGAATATGTCTATTAGGAAGTATGCTTGGTTGTGGAAGTGATAAACCGAAGGCCAGTGAAACTGAAAAGAGAATAACCGTCTTTGCAGCTGCTTCATTGACAGAATCTCTTAAAGAAATAGGCGATAAGTACATGGCAGAAAATAAAAATGTAAAAATCGTTTATAATTTTGATTCTTCTGGCACACTAAAAACTCAAATTCAAGAGGGAGCGACCTGCGATATTTTTATTTCTGCTGGACAAAAACAGATGAATCAGCTAGACATTAAGGCGTCAGAAAAGCTTAGACCTAAAAAATTAGATTATATTTTAGAAGGTTCTCGTTTTAATATAGTAGAAAATAAAGTAGTTTTGGTTGTTCCCAAAAATAATGTTAAAAATATTAAATCCTATGACGATTTGGTAAACAAATTAAAAGATGATAAAATTTTACTAGCAATAGGCAATTCGGATGTTCCTGTTGGACAATATACTTTGAAAATTTTCGATTTCTATAAATTGGATGAAAAAGCATTGGCAAAAGCCGGAAAGCTTACTTACGGCTCCAATGTAAAAGAAGTAACTACTCAAATTGCTGAGGGAGCAGTTGACGCAGGTATTATCTACCAAACTGATGCAACTACTGATAAACTAAAGGTTGTAGATAATGCAACTAAAGAAATGTGTGGTAAAGTAATTTATCCTGCAGCTATTTTAAAACAAGCCAAGAATCAAGTAGAGACTAAAAAGTTTTTTGATTATTTAAAAACAGATACAGCTGAAGCAATATTTAAAAAATTTGGCTTTACTCCAGTAAAATAATGTTTTAATACGGAGATGTAAAAATTGGACTTATTCCCTTTGTGGAACTCTATTCGCATAGCGCTTATTAGTACGGTCGCTGTTTTCTTTATTGGCATTTGGTCTGCTTATCATATTTCCAAGGCATCTAAAGAAATAAAAGGCATAATGGACGTGCTTTTGACATTGCCATTGGTACTGCCTCCGACAGTTGTCGGCTACCTGCTACTCCGAATTCTTGGGCCGCAACGCATTGTTGGCGAATGGTTTCTTACTAATTTTGATTTTAAATTAACAATGACATGGTGGTCAGCTGTTTTTGCAACTGTTGTTGTAATTTTTCCTTTAATGTATAGAACTGCAAGAGGTGCATTTGAATCCTTTGATGAAACGCTTGCTTATTCAGCTCAAAGTATTGGGCTTTCCGATACATTTGTTTTTTGGAAGATTCGTATGCCCTATTGTAGACCGGGGATTATTGCGGGAACAATTCTCGCATTTGCTAGAGCTTTGGGCGAGTATGGTGCAACAAGTATGATAGCTGGCTTTACACCAGGTAATACAGCTACCATTGCCACGCATGTTTACCAACTTTGGAGAACTAATAACGATGAACTGGCATTTCAATGGGTGCTTGTCAATATGCTGATATCTTTTGTGGTGCTATTTGCCTTGAATCTGATTGAGAGTCAATATAAGAGTAAAAACAATGTGAAGGGAGGCGTCTAGATGTCAATTTCAGTTGATATTGAAAAAAATTTAGGCGACTTTCGTTTGCAAGTTAATTTTACGGCAGAAAACGAAGTACTTGCTCTTTTGGGGGCTTCTGGTTGTGGTAAGAGCATGACACTAAAATGCATTGCCGGCATAGAAAAGCCTGATAAAGGTAGAATTCTGCTGGACGGAGTTACTCTTTTTGACTCCGAGAAAAACATCAACCTTACGCCGCAGGAGAGACATACCGGTTTATTATTCCAAAACTATGCTCTTTTTCCCAATATGACTGTAAAAGAAAATATTGAGGCGGGTGCAAGGCGAGAGAAAAATCTCGAAAAAAGAAAGCAGATAGTGGGTAGCATTATAACTAACTTTGGCTTGCAAGATTTGTTGACTTCGTATCCTCACCAGTTAAGTGGTGGTGAGCAACAAAGAGTTGCTCTGGCGAGAATGCTTGTCTCGGATCCGAAAATTTTGCTTTTAGACGAGCCATTTTCCGCGTTGGATAGCCATCTGCGTTTTCGCTTAGAACAGGAAGTTAGAGACCTAATTCGTTCATTTGGTAAGTCTGTAATTTTGGTTTCTCATGATAGGGACGAGGTTTTTCGTTTGTCTGACAAGATTTGTGTAATTCATAATGGTAAGGTCGAAACTATAGGAACAAAGAAAGAAGTTTTTGCTAATCCGAAAACTCGTCAGGCAGCAGTTTTAACTGGTTGCAAAAATATATCTCCGATAGACCGTATTTCTGACCAGAAGGTTATCGCACTGGATTGGGGCATTGAATTAGAACTAAACGAGAAAATAGGCGAAGCGAAGTATGTTGGCATGCGCATGCATGATTTGTGTATGGACGCAGGAGAAAATACTTTCGATTGCCAAGTTGTGGAAATAATCGAGAATCCCTTCTCATATACGATTATGCTAAAAGCACAAGCAGATGCTCAGGCATTTGGGTGGGAAGTAAACAAAGAAACCTGGCAGCAAATCGCTTCTGAAAAAATAAAGATTGGATTTCCTAAAGGAAAAATTATCCTGCTTAACGAATAATAAAAGGATAGTTTTTTATAATGAGGTTACATAGATGAAAAAGATAAATGTAGAAGATGCCATCGGCATGGCCATTTGTCATGATATTACCGAAATGCGTGATGGCTTTAAGGGTGCTCGTTTTAAACGTGGGCATGTAATACAAGAGGAAGATATTCCGAAATTTTTAGATTTAGGCAAGCGAACTGTATTTGTATGGGAAGAAAATGCAGGCGAAATTCACGAAGAGGATTGTGCACTGCGTATGGCAGAAATGACAAAGCTGCCCAATGTTTCTTTTCAAGGTCCTGCTGAAGGCAAGATGCTCATGATTGCTGAAGAGCGTGGACTTTTCCGTGTACATACAGATCTACAAAAAGAAATAAATTCTATTGGAGACATCACTATTTCTTCTTTACCTGACCATTATCCGGTAGAGAAGGGGGCTCGCCTTGCTTCTATGCGTATTGTTCCCCTCGTTACTAAGGAAGAGCAAATCATCAAAGCTGAGGAACTTTGCAAGAAGCAGAAACTTTTTGAATTATATCCCTATAAAAATAGAAAAATCGGCGTGATTATTACTGGTTCTGAGGTTTTTACTGGTCGTATCAAGGATAAATTTGAACCTGTAATTCGTGCAAAAATGCAGCATTTTCCTAGCGAAATTTTAGGTGTAACTATTTGTGATGACAATCTGGATATGATTGTAGAAGCAGGACAAAAATACTTGAATATGGGTGCGGATTTCCTCATCTTTACTGGTGGTATGTCCGTTGATCCTGACGATTTAACTCCTACTGCGATTCGTCAGTTAGGCGCTAATATTATTAGTCATGGTGTGCCTGCACAACCTGGCAATATGACTCTTGTAGCCTATTTAAATGACGTTGCTATTCTGGGTGTTCCAGGAGCTGCAATTAGTTTACCCACAACTATGCTAGATGTATTCCTGCCTCAAATTTTTGCGGGAATTAAATTCACAAAACAGGATTTGATTAACTTAGGTGATGGTGGTCTTTGCCAATTATGCAAGAATTGCCATTGGCCCAATTGTACTTTTGGGAGATATTAAAATGCAAGATAAGTTCGGGAGGACAATTACATATTTGCGACTGTCTGTAACGGACTTATGCAATCTTCGTTGTAAATATTGCATGCCTGCCGAGGGAATTTGTAAAAAGGCTCACGAGGATATTCTTTCTGAAGACGAGATGGTTATGGCAGTGGAAGCTGCTGCAACATTGGGAATCAAGAAGATACGTATCACTGGGGGAGAACCCTTGGTGAAAAAGAACATCCTTTCTATTTGCGAAAGAGTGGGAAAAATCTCTGGCGTGGATGAAGTCTGCGTGACCACTAATGGTGTGTTGCTCAAAGAATATGCTCAAGGACTTATTGATGCAGGAGTCAGTCATCTTAACATTAGTTTGGATACTTTAGACGCCGAGAAGTTTAAAGAAATCACGCGAGTTGGTAATTTAGAGAAGGTTCTTGCAGGTATTGATGAAGCAATTAAGGTTGGATTTAGGAAAATAAAGCTTAACGCTGTTTTAATGCGTGGCTTTAATGATGACGAGATTAGAGCTTTGGCAGAGTTAACCGTGGATAAGCCTATCGATATGCGTTTTATCGAATTAATGCCTATGGTGGATACGCAAATAGATAAATCTGCTTACATGCCTGTTCGTGAGGTTTTAGAGGCTTTGCCAGAATTGGAAAAACTAGACGTGGATGGCATTGCCAAACTCTATAAGCTACCTGGCGCAAAAGGTAAGATAGGTCTAATTAGTCCTGTAAGCGATAATTTTTGCGCTGGCTGTAATAGAATTCGTCTGACTGCAGACGGTAAATTTAAGCCTTGCTTGCATGCTCCTGAGGAGTTCCCCATAAAAGGATTGGATTTTGATGGCATGTTGGAGCAAACTAAAAAAGCTGTGCTTGCCAAACCGGAAAAGCATGGTGATTTGACTGGAGAAAATATAAGTAAAGCATCTCGCAGTATGAACGCGATTGGAGGATAAATGGACTTTACGCATTTTGACGACAATGGAAAAGCAAAAATGGTAAATGTTGGGGACAAAGATATTACGAAACGTTCTGCTACTGCAGGTGTTAGCGTATTGGTTAATGCAGAAACCTTTGCTCTCATAAAATCTGGAGGTATGAAAAAAGGTGACGTTCTGACAGTTGCTCAAATAGCAGGCATTATGGGGGCTAAACGTACGCCGGACTTAATTCCCATGTGTCATCCAATTTTAATTGATGGCGTTAATCTTAATCTAAATCTTGATAATGAAAAACAAGCTGTGGAAATATTAGCAACAGTGTCCTGCACTGGTCGTACTGGGGTGGAAATGGAAGCATTGACTGCAGCATCAACTGCGGCTCTTACTGTTTATGATATGTGCAAAGCAGTGCAAAAGGATATGGTAATTACCAATCTAAGACTTATCCAAAAAACTGGTGGTGTACACGGCGATTTTACTAGGGAGGAATAATATGAGTTATACTGCTTGTATAATTACTGTGAGCGATAAAGGCTCTCGTGGTGAACGCGTGGATACTGCTGGCCCTGCTTTGGGAAAAATTCTTAAGGAAGCAGGCTATGATATTCTTTATACTAACATCGTTCCTGACGAATTTGACCAAATTAAAGCGGAACTTTTAAAATGCACTGATGATATAAAAGCTAATTTGGTATTAACAACTGGTGGAACAGGCTTTTCACCTAGGGATATTACTCCAGAGGTAACAAAGTCTATAATAGAAAGAGAAACTCCTGGAATTGCAGAGCTTATGCGAGCAGAGAGCATGAAAATTACTCTTCACGGATGTTTATCTAGATCCGTCGCTGGGATTCGCAAACGTACGCTTATAGTTAACTTGCCAGGCAGTGAAAAGGGTGCAAGGGAAAACCTGGAGGCTGTTTTAAAACCTTTAGAACATGGAATAAAAATGTTATTATCCGAGGGCTCTGCAGAGTGTGCTGCTCAAGCAGAGCTTGCTTCTAAGAAGAGTTTGAGCGACGAGCGAAGAACTAAAATTATTGAAGAGCTACCTTCTATGGACGCATGGCTGGCTGAGGCTAAGCGGGATGCTAATGCAGAGCTTTGTGGCATGTATCTTTTCCATACTGGCGTTGTAAGAGAAACTGCAAAGACTACAGTGCGCGAAGGCAAAGATGCTGATAAGGTTACCGGCATGGAGTTTTCTTATGATGCGCAAAAGGTTGAGCAGGCTGTTATAAATGCGAAGAAGCTGCCAGGAATTTACTATGCAAGGGTTTGGCTTGCTCAAGGACGACTAAATGTAGGTGATCAGATAATGCTTGCTTTAGTTGGAGGGGATATTAGACCCCATGTTATAGACGCTTTGCAAAGCTTTGTTGGCGAAATCAAGACTAAATGTGTTATTGAAAAAGAAATTTTTTAGAAAAATTGTAGATTGTTTGTGAACTTTTTAAAGAAAAGTTTGAGTAGTAGACACAGATTTTTAGGTCTGTGTCTTTTTTTATGGTTGAAATAATAGAAAATATTATTTTGGGGAGACATTTTAGAAAAATTAAGTTAATTGTGAACTGAATGTGAATTCACGGAGAGTTATTATTATTTAAAATGAGTTTGATATGTTATTGTTACAGAATTATACAAAAATGTGTGTCAAAAGTTCACAATTAAGAGGTTAAGGTTGAAAATATTATGATAACTAAAATATTTCGTATAAATGATAAATTTGCAAAACATAAAGGGTGACGTATTAATAATATCAAAATTGAGAATTGTTGCTATTAGAATTAGCAAAAGATATATGTGATATAAAAAGGGGTGATAAAATTTTAAATGTGAACTTATTTGTCAAAAATACCTAGATTTATTCACAAACAGTTCATTTTTAAAATATTGTAATTAAAATTAAAAAGTGGTATCATATAACCACAGGGAAGAAAGAACCCTAGTGAATATGAAATAAAGGTTAAAACCTAGAATAAAGAAATAATCTAAGGAGGAAACAAAAATGATGAACGTTAAGGCAATGGTAAAAGCAATCGTAATGATGATGATGGTTATGGTATCTGCAACTTGTTTTGCAGCAGAATATGATGAAGCTAAAATCATCAAAGAAGGAATTGAAAATGAAGTTGCTAGCCTCCAAGCTCTTGGCGTTAACGACGATATGTTCGTAATGGGTACTGTAGCAACTGCTGATACAAACAACCAACTCAAACTCGAAGCTGATCCTATGAGAAGCGAAAACGTAAGAATGGTTAAAAACACTATTACTGGTAAAGTTCAATATATTGATCTCTTCACTGAAACTAAAGAAGAACCCGCAGGTTATGGCAAAGTAACTATCAATGGTAAAAGAGTTGGCTAATTGAAACGGTAATCAACGCGCTCACCAAACGGTGGGCGCGTTTTCTTTTGTCTACAGATTCGCAGATTTTTGGAAATGACAAGAAAATACCCCAAATATATAATAAAATATCAAAAACGTAAAAAATGACATTTAAGTCATTCAGTGGTAAAATATAAATTGGAAAGGTTTATGTAAAAATAGATAAAATGTTGAATAAGATCCCTTCTTACACGAATAAAATATTGAACCTTTTAAACGAATCTGGTTACGAGGCATACCTTGTAGGCGGAGCTGTACGCGATTTATTACTTGGCCGTGAGCCTGGAGATTACGATATTACTACTAATGCTAAGCCTGAGGTAGTTAGAGATTTGGCTTTGACTCAAGGCTGGAAGGTTGTGGACAATCTAGGACAAAATTTTGGTTGCTGTGTTGTTGTCGTGGACGGTATTCCTACTGAAGTAACTACCTTTCGTGGTGAAAAATATGGCGAGGATGCTCACAAACCGGAGGATGTATGGTATTGCAAGACACTCAAGGAAGATTTGTCCCGTCGCGATTTTACTGTTAACGCCATGGCCATGGACGCCAAGGGTAATATCTACGACTACTTTGGAGGGCAAGAAGATTTAGCGAATAAGCTTCTGAGGACAGTGGGGAATGCTGCTTCTCGTTATGAAGAAGATGCTTTACGCATGTTCAGAGCCTGCCGTTTTGTCGCACAGCTTGGCTTTACCTATGTGGAGGACAATCCATCAATTGGTGGTTTTGGTATGGAAAACACGCCATACTATTTAGAAAAAAACTATAAATTTCCTGTGGAGCGAACCAAGGGCCTTTCTTTGGAACGCATCCGCAAAGAATTAGATAAAATGTTAGTTGCTCCATATGCTAGTAAAGGCTTAATGCTCTTTATGGGAACTGGTCTTGCAGATGCCAAATGTAGAGTGAAGGAAAATGGCAATTTTGAAGAAATTGACATTTTGCCAGAACTTAGACATTTGGTAGGGTTAAAACAAAATCCACGTTTCCATTGCTATGATACTTGGGAACATACACTTTTTGCTATAGATAACAGTCCACGGGAATTGCTCATTAGATGGGCTTTGCTTCTGCATGATTTAGGCAAAGGACAGGATGGTATTCGCACTATTACGGACGAAGGACAGCCTCGTGATGCAGGGCACGAGAAACGCAGTGCCGAGGATGCAGTAAAAATCTTTGCTCGTTTAAGAATGAACAAGGATTTAGCTAAGCTTGCAACCTGGCTTGTTGCTGAACATATGCGGTTTGTGGGCTTATTCAAAATAGAAGGTAATGCAGCATTGTTAAGATGGCTGAGAGCCGAAGCTCATAGCGGTATGTTCCACAATAATGAGGAAATGGTTTTCGCTTTTGATAAATTAACCTATGTATATTTGGCCGATATGGGGGCAACACATGCAGGCTTTAATAAAGAATTAATGACAAAGGCTAGGGAACTCAGTGCCAAACTGATGGAACTAGCAAGAGAGATGCCAGTCGCTAATTCTGATCTCAATATTTCTGGTAAGGAAATGCTAGAATTTATCTCCAAAGACAGAATTAAAGAAGCATTTGTGTACCTCTTGGAACGAGTGCAAAATGGCAACCTGCCAAACAGTAATGCAGAGCTTCGTGAAGCCTTGCAGAAGCACAGTGCTAAAGCACAAAAATAGTAGGAGTTGATTTCTATGACTAAAAAAGTATTGGGAATAGTGGCTTGCTTAGGGATAATCATGGGCGGAGTCTATTATTTGCTACATGGCTCTGGAATTGTTCCAGGCGTGGGGTTAAGCCCTGAATCCTCTCAAGGACCAGACCGATTAGTTGGCAAGATAGATGTCAAGGATTCTCCATACTTTAAGGCACCAGATTTTTACAATATGAAATCTGGTGGTAGTCTTATACTCCTAGAAAAATTCAAAACCCATCAACAAAGAAGTGGATTTACCTGTGGTCCGTCAGCTGCGGCCATGGTAATCGAGCATTTCACTGGTAAACAGGAAGATGAATTTGCTATGGGAAAAATTATGGGAACCAATAATCGAACTGGCACAACTGTAAAAGGTATGGTTAAATATTTCGAGTCAATTGGTTGGAAGGTAAGTTCTTCTGCAAGTTCGAGTTCTCCTGGTACATATGAGGATTTTCTCAAATGGGTGGACAAGCATTTGAGAAATGGTGTGCCCATCATCATCGAAAATGTTGAATGGGGTGGGCATTATCGCGTAATTATCGGACACGATACCATGGGAACAAAGCATACTGGAGATGATGTTTTAGTCCTTGCAGATCCCTTTGATACCTGTGATCATATTCAAGATGGTTACACGGTTGCTAATGCAGAAAAACTTTTCTATATGTGGTTTGACCATCAACTTTTTGAAAAATCACAGCAAAAGAAGCCTTGGGTTATCGCACAACCCAAATAAAGGAGTTAATTAATGATTAACAAAAAATATTTGTCAGTTTTGCTTGCTGCATTCCTGTCCTTGGGAATGCTACAGGATGCTGAGGCTGTAGGTAGTATTCTTCGTCCTAACATCAGAACGAGGGCGAAAATGCCAGCGCAACCAGAAACGACAGTGCAAACAAGTACTGTAA
The DNA here is from genome assembly GCA_024405645.1 of Phascolarctobacterium sp. Classification (GTDB taxonomy): domain Bacteria; phylum Bacillota; class Negativicutes; order Acidaminococcales; family Acidaminococcaceae; genus Phascolarctobacterium_A. The sequence continues at coordinate 15,193 of JAKSOJ010000009.1, forward strand.
AAGGTCAACCAGTTGTTTCTACTGCGCCGGTTGCTGAACCTCAAGAGCAAGCAAAAGAAACAAAGACAGTACAGCCTTCTGAAAAAAAGACAACCTCTTTAGAAGAGATTAAAGCTCGCTTCGCACAAACTAAAAGAAATGTTTCTGAAAACGAACGCCAGGCAAGCGAAGAAATTAAGACTAGTACTAATACTGTTACGGTAGCTAAAAAGCAGGCAGTAGTTAATACTGTAAATGCAGATACTCCAGAAATCAAACAGCTTGACGCAGAGCTTGCTGGTATGTTGGGAGATAAGGGAACCCAGGTTCCTGGTGTTGGTGTTCTCGCTTATAAAAATGGCGAGAGAGTTTATACTAATTGCTTTGGTCGTCGTTATATTTGGGGCGACAAAACTGGAGATTTGCCCTTTACTAGCGATGCTCGTTTTAGGGTAGGCACTGTTTCCCAACAAATTGTCGCTTTGGCTACCCTGCAATTAGCAGGTCAAGGTGTATTAAATCTTGACGAAGATATTAGTAAATATCTTGGTTTTACTCTACAAAATCCCAATAATCCAACTGTGAAAATCACTACTCGCATGCTCATGAGTCACACCTCTAGCCTGCGTGATGCACAATATGATTTTAATCAAAGCTGGAAGGATATTTTTGCAAACGGCAAAGGTTTCTTTGCTAACAAGGACCAAAAACCGGGCGAATATTTCCATTATGCCAATATTAATTACCGAATTTTGGCTACTATTTTGGAAAAGGTTTCCAATACTCGCTTTGATCTGTTTATGAAAAATGGCATCCTTAAGGATTTGAATATTAAGGGTGGTTACAATATTGCTGATTTCAAGCCCAAAGAACAAAAACTTTTGGGTGGTATTTACCAAAAACAA
>JAKSOJ010000090.1 GCA_024405645.1 Phascolarctobacterium sp.
ACTACTTTCTGCATGACTTGTCAACACTTATTTTATAAAATTTTTAAAAATATTTAAAATGCAAAAATAACACAAAAAAGACTAATTTAAAACATTTTTCTAACACAATGTCTAACTATAATGTAATCAAATAAAACAAACAACTCATGCAAAGGAGATTACCCATGTTAGCTAAATCCATCAAAAGAACTATTGCTCTTGCACTCGCGACCGTTACTTTCGGTCTTCCTATATTAACTAATGAAGCATTTGCTGCAAGCCATGATAATCGACCCCCTCAAAGAACCGAAAGAAGAGTCGAACACAGAGGTCCTCAACAAAAGGTTCATCAATCCAACAATCATGGTTCTAACCATAAGGTTAATCATCCGCAAACTAATCATGGTTCCAACCACAAAGTTAATCATCCGCAAAACAATCGTGGATCAGAACATCGTGTAAATCGTCCTGGTAATCATCCACAACAGCATCGAGTTATCCGTTCTAACAATCATCCAAGACCTGGTCATAGAGTAGAAAATAGAAGACCTGTCGAAAGAGTTAGACATACTCCTCCAAGACCAGTTCAACATAGACCCGCACCTCCTCCGCCTCATAGAAGTGACAGATACGAACATCATCACTCCTCCAACGGAGATTTAATCGGTGGACTTATCATTGGAGCAATCCTTGGCACTATCATTGCTAATAACAATGTTGATGCATAAATAAACTTCTTCCTTCTTTTCCATCCGACAACTGAATATTTAAAAATCTGCATCCAAAGGCTTATCCCCGCCCACGGATGCAGATTTATTTTTTACATATATATTATTGTAATTCTTTGATTTCGCCGATTTTACCCATATCAGTATAAGTGAAGCTAATCTTGTCACCTACATGCAGGAAGGGCAGCTTTTCGGAAATTTCAATGGAAGCACGATAAACCTTTTTATCTTCTGTAAGAATGAAGTAGTATGCAGTATTACCAGATACTACTGCTTGACTCATTGCAGAGATAGTTCCAGATTTTTTATTTTCGCTACCAGTTTGAACTGGTGTTGTTTTTCCATCGACACCCAAGGTTTGGAAAAAGTTCTCCAATGCTTGAGGAACAGTATTACCGGTACCAACAACTTGGTATTGCTCAACATCTACAAAAGCGTACATTTTTACTAGTCCAGCTCCGTCTTTTAAAGACAAGAAATAAGTCGGACGATTATTAATGTTCAAAAGAATCGGGAATGTTGCTTTATAATTTAAATGTTGAACCTTGCCCATGGCGCTGCTCATAGCACTACGTTCTTCCGCACCAGGAACATTATAATATTTAGCTTCCTTAGTACGAAGATTAACAAGTACAAAGCCAACATTAGACGCATCACTCATCACAGAGGTCAAGCCAGTATAGAGGTAAACGTCATCATTAATAGCCAAGTAATTGTAACCATCAGTAGGTTGTAGCACACCTTTTTGACCTAAGATAGAGTTAATATAACCATTTACATATCTGCCATGATAAATCAGTTGTCTGATAATCAGGTTGGAAATGAATACCTGATCAACCCAAGTAGGAATATCTTTTAATTCATAGAATTTACTTTCGCCAGTCTGAGCATTTACAAGTACAGCACCATCGATGTCCTCGCCATCCCAAAGAGCAACCCTATAAGTGATGGTAGGAGCAATCCAATACGGAGTACCATTGTCATCTATTTCAAAAGAAATGTCATCAAAAATCTTGGTAGGATATTTGAATCGCAAGTATCTATGAATATTACGGAAGAAGTACTCACTTTCAGAGTATTTAATACCTTTATCAAGTCTTACCAAAGAGCTTTCTTGAGTAACCATATTAACAGTGATATAAGCTGGAATACCATCAGCCATATTGTATAACCATTTTATTCCATCACCATAACGCAGAGGAGTTACTCTATACGGAGTTCCTTTATAGTTAATCTGAGTGTAGTTTTCCATAATGTCGAATTGGGAAACCAAGTCACTCATCTCGCCTAATTTTCTCTTGCCCAAGCGAGAAGCGCTATCCCTATCTACAACAGGAATATTTTTAGAAGAAACTTGGGATACGTCTTTGGCAAAATTGCCATCTTCGATTTTTATCAAATTATAATATTGGTTCGCCCAAAGAATAGGTTTACCAATAAAATTGCCTAGGAAAAGTAAACCAAAAATACCAACAACTGCTACAATCGCGTACTTCAGAGGTGCAGCAAATTCTCCAAAGGCGTATTTCAGGTCTTCACTATTAATTTCGCCATATCTTGAACCACGTTCAAAAATCCCCGAAATAGCTCCAAAAAAATTCGCTATAATGCAAACGATAATACATTGCATGATAAAGAACCAGAACTGTGGACTTCTAGGATTAATAGGCGGTAAATTCACATAAAACAAACCGCATATTAAAAGTACGGAAATTATAATGCGCACTAGCAAAGGTGCATTAGATATATTTTTCATAAGAAACTCCTTCATAACATAAAACGATAAATTTACTTACAACTATTATAATGTAGAAAACAAACCATTACAAGATTATTTTCGTCCCTTAGGAGTATTCGGTAAATAGACGATTGTATATATAAATTTATTTTCATAAAATATTTATTCAGAAAAAATTTACATAGTATCAACAAAGTGCTACAATTATGTACATATTCCGAGTTTTAATAGTATAAATAATCATAGATGTTTTATTTCAAAAGTATTAGAGGAGAATTATCATGAAAAAAGTACTAGTTTACAACATGCGTGACTATGATGAACAACAATGGTATGAAAAATACAGCAAGGAATTAGGTCTTGAATTAGTTTGCTGCCCTAACGACCCTGCTCTGGATAACGTCTATCTTGCAGAAGGCTGTGAATGCTTGAGCATTATCACCACTAAAATTCCTGCTGACTTAGCACAAGCATTCTACGACAAAGGTATTCGTTTCATTTCAACTCGTACTATGGGCTACGATCATATCGATGTTAATGCTTGCAAAAAGCTTGGTATTAGAATTGGCAATGCTAACTATGGTACTGAAGGTGTTGCTGAATACGCAGTAATGCTCATGCTCATGACTATTCGCAACATTAAATATATCATGGGAAAAGCTGCTATGCATGACTTTAGCCTTAAGGGCAACTGTGGTCGTGAACTTAAAGACTTTACCGTTGGCGTAATTGGTACTGGTCGTATCGGTAAAAATGTTATCCAACTTTTAAAAAGCTTTGGTTGCAAAATCATTGCACATGATTTGTATGAGAGCGAAGAAGCTAAGAAAGATGCTACCTATGTAACCTTGGATGAACTCTATGCTCAAAGTGACCTTATCACTTTACATATGCCTCTTTTCCAAAACAACTTCCATATGATTAATAAAGAAGCCATTAGCAAAATGAAAGATAAGGTTGTTATTATCAATACCGCTCGTGGTGGTCTTATTCAAACTGAAGCACTTATCGAAGGCATCGAAAGCGGCAAAATCGCTGGTGTTGGTCTCGACGTAGTTGAAGAAGAATTTGGTCTCTACTATAATGATTTAAAATATGGTCCCCTGCACCATCCTGGTCTTGCAATTCTGAACAGTTTCCCCAATGTGGTAGTTACTCCACACATGGCATTCTACACAGACAACGATGTAGCAAGTATGGTAAGCTGCTCTTTAAGAAGCTGTAAAGCATTCATGGCTAACGAAGAAAATCCTTGGGAAGTTAAACTTTAATTTTATATTTATGAAGAGTCTATACCAAACATAAAATTGATATAGGCTCTTATTCTTTTCATAAGATTAAAACATTTACATATTGACAACTATCGATATGTTTTATATAATATGCGCAAGAGGTGATAAAATGACCTATAGAGAAGATGTAAAACTGTTTAAGGCCTTAGCTGACCAAAACAGATTGCAAATTATAGAACTATTACACGATGGAGAAAAGTGCGCCTGCGTTCTTTTAGAAGAGCTGAATATTGCTCAGCCAACTTTATCTCACCATATGAAAATCCTCGTAGATGCAGAATTAGTAAATTATCGTAAAGAAGGCAAGTGGATGCATTATTCTTTGCGTGATGATGCTAAAGACTATATTTTGAAAAGTCTAGAAAAGTTTATTTAATAGGGCGATGCGCTTGCCCTATTTTTAAAACCGTTTTATATTGATATATCTAAATTTATAAATCAAGGAGAGCACGATATGTTTGATTTTATTATGAAACAAGTTTTAGGAATGCAATGGCTCAACGAATATGTCTGGTCATTTTTGAAAGAAGTTTTTAATGCCAACTCTTCTTCCCCAATTTGGAGTAGTATTCATTTTTTCCTTTACGATATGATTAAAATTTCAATTTTATTGGTAGTACTCATTTTTATGATTACTTATATTCAATCCTACTTTCCGCCAGAGAAAACCAAACGAATACTAACCGGGTATAACAAATTAAGTGGCGCTATTATTGCTGCATTGCTTGGAACAGTAACACCTTTTTGCTCTTGTTCCAGTATTCCCATTTTCATTGGATTTACTCGTGCTGGTATGCCTTTGGGTACTACTTTTTCCTTCCTAATTTCATCTCCTATGGTTGATGTGGCCTCTATGTTAATGCTGATGTCCTTTTTTGGTGCTAAATTTGCAATTGCCTATGTAATTCTCGGATTAATTTTAGCTATTGCAGGAGGTTTGTTTATAAACTCTTTGCAGATGGAAAAATATCTAAAAAAATATGATAATCCTATAAAAAAGTTCTACAGTGAATCTGAATATTTCAATCAAGTGCAAAGACTTAATTATGCCTACAATGATACCCGAATTATAGTACGCAATGTTTTTCCATATGTTTTAGCAGGTGTCGCTATTGGATCAGTATTGCATAATTGGATTCCCGAAGAATGGATTCTCAACACCTTAGGAAGTCAAAACATCTTTGGAGTAATCATAGCAACTTTGATTGGTGTGCCTGTTTATGCTGATATTTTCGGAACACTCCCAATAGCCGAAGCTTTATACATGGCTGGTGTACCAGTAGGAACTATTTTAGCACTAATGATGTCCGTAACGACACTATCTTTACCCTCACTCATTATGCTTAGCGAAGTGTTGCATAAACGATTGCTATTTACCTTTATAGGTGTTGTAGTCTACGGTATTGTTGTCATTGGCTACACATTCAATATTATTTGGTAATTTAAAAGCGAAAAATAAAAGGAGGTGCAAAACACCTCCTTTTATTTTATGAAATTGAAATTTTTAAATATTACCTAATTTATTAAACTTAGATTAAATCCATGGAGCGGGATGCCAATACATCAACACCCAAGCCAAGGATATTAGGAACTACAACATCGCCTGCTTTTACAGGAGCTTTGATAGTTACGCCACGCAGATAAGCTGCACATTCTACAACGCGTTCTTTAGGAAGAACAGTAGCAGATACAACAGGCAGCAAGGGAAGTAAACCACCTTCAACATTAACTGTAGCAGTCAACATTCTTTTAGGTGCAGTAACTTCATCTTGAGCATATTTAGCACCACGGGGGCAAGTATTACCAGTGCAAGATGCAAATTTGCCATCTTCCAAGGTAACGGTGAGCTCGCAACCCATAGGGCACATAATGCAGTTCATAACTTTAGTTTCAACAGCCATTTTTTTGC
>JAKSOJ010000091.1 GCA_024405645.1 Phascolarctobacterium sp.
TATCATCTTTTACTGTATATTCAACATCACAGCCCATTGGAGCTTTGTAATAAATCTCGATGGTAAAATTCTCCATGTCTTTGTTATAGAATTCCGCCTCTCTATAAATCCAGAATTGTTCTGGAGGTGGAGGCAAAGGACCTTTGGGTCTACCATAAGGATTTGGTACATCAGCAAAAGCCACGCTAACAATACTTAAGCATGATATCATGATTAAGCTTATAATATGCCAAAAACGTTTAACCATAATCTTCCTCCTCAAAATCTATTCAGCAATATCCTTTGCTTGTCTAAGTTCTCTAACAACAACCTCTTCAGAATTAGGATATTTAACTTTCATATAAATGGATCTCTTTTCATGCCACATTTCTAAAAGTGTAATCATTACATTGCCTTCAGCATCTTTAATGCAGGGTTCTTCACTAAAGCACAGATCAAAACGTTCATCTCTGTTGGGAGAATTTTGCCAGCCTGCAAAATAAAATCTATCTTTATGCCAACGGAAATTATCAGGTTCGCCTTGTTTATAAACGCCAAATTTATAATCGAAACCACTAATATCCATGTGCAAATCCCCCTTAGGAGTCATCCAGCCACCATTTAAAACACCATGTTTCCAAGCATTCACATTAGCCATACCAGGACCATCAACCATAATCAATTCAGGACGAGGAGCTTGCTTTGGTGCATCACTAGCAGCTGAACATTGGCTCATACCAATCATACCCATAACGGATAAAGTCAGTAAACATGTCATGTAAAATACTTTGCGTAACATCTTTTTACCTCCATAACATAACTTTTAAAAGTTAAACAGTAAAACTAGACCGAGAATAATACTTATTATATTTGTTAAACAAATTGTTTTCAGTAACCTGTTTTTATCCTCACTTATAACATGCAGCATTAATGCATATTCAAAAGCAATTACTAAAAGCTCGCCAATACAGAGCTTAGTCCAATAGCCTAAAGTTGCCGTATATGCAGGCAATGCATCATTTAAAAGTGTATTTGAAACATAATTTACAAGCGCAAAAGTTAAAAGCTGTGAGGCTTTTTTATAGCCACATATATAAAAAATTGGTACCTCGATAATAATCGTCAATAGTGCAGCATTGGTAATTTCTAAAACAAGATTATCCATATTGGTACTCCTTTTTTAGAAGTGCAAAACCCGCAATAACGAGTATCAAAAATTGCAGCACAAGAATTAGCTGTGGAGGCAAGCTTATCAAATCTTTAAAGATTGTTCCAGGCACCAAACAAGATGCCGCTAGTCCAAACATAAGACCAGGTGCCCCAATTCTGCACCAATGAGCTAAACGCAAGGTTAAGGGCATTGTCATATTAGAAGCGAGAACAAACAGCAAACCTCCATAAAGGCCTTGTATTTTTAGACCAACAAAGCCAATAAACAAGATTAGAAGTACAGTCTTCTTGTATCCAATTTTATCACATACAAAACCGCCCAACAACTTTCCCAAGGCAAATGTACAAGGCAAAAGCATAATGAAGGAGCTTTCTAAAACATTACCACTGCCAAAACCTCTAAGTACTATGCAACCAAAAAGCAATGCGACTATTCCCAAAAGTTTGTTAGAAGAATTTTCATATAAGACATTTGGTGAGAATGTTAAATCTTCTCGCGTTAGTTCCTGCATATTCTTTACTGCCAAACCAGTGAATAAACAAGCTAAAGCCAATAAAGGCCAAACACTAATAATACCGTAAAGTCCCAAGCCTAAACCTATAGCTCCACTTGAAACAAATAGACCCAGTTCAGAATAGGTACTATACTTACGCAGTACATAACTACCTCCCACAACATGAAAGAGGCAATTGCCCAATCCTAACAACACAGCTTGCATGCCAATAGTAAGTTGAGGAATGGTCCCTAGAGCCAACAATAAGGTTGAAGCTACAATAGCTTTTTTATTGTAAGTTGGAGCCTTATCCAAGAGCCAGCCTACCGGCCCTTGCAAACCGAAAGCAAATATTGTATATAACCCAAAATAAAATATAATGGGTTCTAAATGTGGCTCCTTTATCGCGTAGATTGCAAGCACTGCTCCACATACTCCATCTACTAATAAATGCATTACTGTCAATAGACTTAGACTTTTCATAGCTCAAATATTGGGAATACCCATATTCCCTTTTACGAGAGTAACATCTGCAGGGCCAACTGCCATAACTAGACATTGAAGCAGAACACCGAGTGTTAAAAATAATTTTCCCATGCTTTCCTCCCAATAAAAAATCCTATGTGTTATCTTAATTGTAACACATAGGATTATAAAAGTGTACTTAACTTTTTTACGGAAATTTTAAAAATTTCAGAGTTTAATTTGCAAACCGAGCTTATCAAGTGCATCCTTTGCTGCTTGTTGCTCAGCCTCCTTCTTACTGCGTCCTTCTCCACTGCCAATTACATTGCCATCGTGAGAAACAGATGCATAGAAAGTTTTATTGTGAGCGGCTCCTGTAGAACCAGTTATTTCGTAAACAATACGAACATCACCATTTTGTTGAAGGTGTTCCTGCAGGTAGGATTTGTAATCGTCGTAGATACCATGAGTACATACGAGTTCAATCTCAGCCTGCATCAAACGAAGAATATAATCGCTAGCAACTTTGAGACCACAGTCTAAATAAATTGCACCAAGCACAGATTCAAAAGCATCCGCCAGAACAGAAGGACGGTTACGAGAACCACCCATTTCATCGCCATGGCCTAGGAGTAAATGATCTCCCAAATGTATCTTGGTAGCAAATTTATAAAGAGAGCTTTCGCAGACTATATGCGCACGAAATTTTGTCATCTTGCCCTCGTCCAAGTTATTAAAATGCTCGAACATGTAGGTACTAACGATGGTAGAAAGTACGGAATCTCCTAAAAATTCAATGCGTTCGTTATGCTTTACATAAGTCTTCTTGCTTGCTTCATAAGCGTAGGATGAATGAGTGAGAGCCATGGAAAGAAGGTCATAACGACTCATCTTTACCCCAATGCTTTCACAGAATTTCTCCAGCTCAGCACGTCTCTCTTCAGTTACACTATTTCCCTTAGTCTTAGCCAACATATTTCTTCATTACGATTACTGCGTTATGACCACCAAAGCCTAAGTTGTCGCTCATAGCAACATTTACTTCGCGTTCGCGAGCTTTGTTAGGAACATAATCCAGGTCCATGTCACATTCTTCATCATGGTCAACTTCTTTGTAGTTCATGGTTGGAGGAATGATGTTGTTTTCGATGGTCAAAGCAGTTGCAATTGCTTCTACACCACCAGCAGCACCAAGAAGGTGACCAATCATGGACTTAATGGAGCTTACGCACAGTTCATAAGCATGAGCACCGAATACTTTTTTGAATGCTTTGGTTTCGCCAAGGTCGTTCAAATGAGTGGAGGTACCATGTGCGTTGATATAGTCCATTTCGTCAGGAGTTACGCCTGCATCCTTAAGAGCTTGTTCCATGCATTTTGCAGGAACCATACCAGTCGGATCGGGAGCAGTAATATGATGAGCATCGCAGTTCATTGCGAAACCAGCAAGTTCGCAATAGATATGCGCGCCACGAGCTTTAGCATGTTCGAGTTCTTCCAAAACGAGAATACCAGCACCTTCGCCCATTACGAAACCAGCACGGTTTTTATCGAAAGGACAGGAAGCTTCTTCAGGATGTTCATTGTTTCTGGAAAGAGCTTTCATATTTTGGAAGCCAGCAATACCCAAGGGATTGATTGCAGCTTCGGTACCACCAGCGAGCATGATATCAGCATCGCCATATTGAATGGTACGAAGAGCATCACCAATGCAGTTAGTGCCAGAAGCACATGCAGTTACGATACAGGTATTGGGTCCTTGAAGTCCAAGAGCGATAGCAATTTGGCCAGCACTCATGTTAGGAATTTCCATGGGAATGAAGAGAGGGCTAACTTTGGAGGGGCCTTTTTCTACGTATTTAACAGTTTGTTCGTAGAAAGTATCCATGCCACCGATACCAGAAGCAACACATACGCCAGCGCGTAAAGAATCTTCATTTGCCATATCAAGTTTAGAATCTTCGAAAGCAAGCTTTGCTGCAGTAACTGCGAATTGAGTTACCTTGTCCATACGTTTGCCTTCTTTTTTGTCGATGTATTGGGTATAATCCCAATCTTTTACTTCTGCAGCAATTTTGCATGCAAAATCAGTGGTGTCAAAATGGGTAATCAAACCGATACCGTTTTTGCCTGCGATTAAATTATTCCAGAATTCTTCTTTACCGATACCGATAGGAGAAACAACACCTACGCCAGTAATAACAACTCTTCTTTTAGTCAAAATGTTCACCTCTTAATCAATTTTCTCCAAGGTTTCCTTAATCTCTGCCATGATGTCTTTTACAGGAAGGATGGATTTAATCTTCCACATATTAGCACCAGTGAATACGAGACCAGTTTCTACATCGCCTTGTTGTGCACGAGTTAAAGCACGGATGATGCAGAAGCGATGAGTGCATTTTTTCAGGCACAAATCACAGTTAGTAGGTCTTGGACATGTATCATCATTAAAAGTAGCTTGTGCAAAGGGGTTCAGGATAGCACGGCCTTTATAACCAACAGGGCTATCGATTTGCACAATGTCTTCTTGTTTCATTTTTAAGTAGAATTCCTTCAGTGCAGGTGCACCATTGGATTCTTCACTAGCTGCGAAACGGCTACCCATTTGTACGCCGCTTGCACCAAGCTTCAAAAGTTCGGCTACGTCTTCACCGCAAATTGCGCCACCAGCAGCAATTACAGGAATTTTAACAGTAGCAAGAACTTCGGGTAAAATTTCTTTAATAGATTTTTGTGTACCTAAATGTCCACCAGCTTCAGTACCTTCTACAACAATTGCAGAAGCACCAAGCTTTTCAGCTAAAGCAGCCAACTTTGCAGTGGATACGATGGGAACGATTTCCACACCATATTTTTTACCGATGGCGAACATATCTCTTGAAAATCCGGCTCCGGCTACAACCAAGTCGATTTTCTCTTCGCAAGCGGTTTCTACGAGACCATTAAAATCACGAGCAGCAACCATGCAGTTGATACCAATGATTCCTTTGTGATTTGTAAGTTCTCTGGCCATACGAATTTCGGTACGCAATTCATCATGACCCATGCCAGATGCAGCAATGAGGCCAATGCCACCTTCGTTGGCTACAGCAGCCGCCAAACGAGAAGTAGAAAGTCTAATAGCCATGCCACCTTGAATAATCGGCATTCTAGCTTCTAATTTTCCGATTTTAAGAGCTGGTATTTTCAACAGATATCCCCCATTCTAAGTAAAACAATCGGATTAACTCGGGAACCCGAAGGCTCCCGAGAATTTACCGATTCAACTTAATTAAAATTAAGCTTCTTTGCCCAGCATTTCAACTGCGTCAGCAACGGTGCGAATTTTTTCAGCTTTTTCATCAGGAATTTCTACGCCGAATTCTTCTTCAAAAGCCATGATTAATTCTACGATGTCGAGGGAGTCAGCGCCGAGGTCATCGATGAAAGCGGATTCCATCTTAACTTCTTCAGCTTTAACGCTCAATTGGGAAACAGTGATGTCTCTTACTTTTTCGAAAGTGCTCATTACGATTCACCTCCTTCCAATAAAAA
>JAKSOJ010000092.1 GCA_024405645.1 Phascolarctobacterium sp.
GTAGTTGATGATTTTGAAGCTGCTCATGCAAAACATAAAGAAATGGGTTGCATTTGCTATGAAAATGAAGCTATGGGTATTTATTTCATTCTTGATCCTGACAATTATTGGCTGGAAGTAGTTCCCAACAGAGGTTAATTATGGATTTAAAGAAATTTAAAGTTGTAGCAAATCAAAAGATTCGTGACTGCGCTTTCGAAAAGTTGAATGCAGAAGTTAATTTTGTTAATTGGCAAGATAAGAAAGGCCGTATGCCTAATGAACAGCTTTTTGCGGAGTTAGAGACTGCGGATGCCTTTTTTTCTAGTGGCAATGTAAAGATTAATGAAGAACTTCTTTCTCATTGTCCAAACGTAAAGGTAATTGCTCAATGTAGCGTTGGTTACGATAATATTAATCTGGACGCATGTGTAGCACATGGTATTCCTGTTACTAATACACCTGGTGTTTTGGTTGATGCTGTTGCAGACCACACAATGGCTCTTATTTTAGACTGTGCTCGTAATATTGCTGGAGCAGATGTCCATGTTAAATCTGGCCTTTGGGGACAAAAGAAACCATTCCGTATGGGCGTTGATTTGGCAGGGAAAACCTTAGGTATCGTTGGCTTTGGTGATATTGGTAGCGAAGTTGCAATTCGCGCACAAGCTAGCAAGATGAATGTCATTTATCATAATCGCAAGCAAAGAGAAGATGATGAGAAACGTAATGTGCGTTATGTAAGCTTTGATGAACTATTGCAAGAAAGTGATTTTATTGCTATTTGTGTAACTTTGAATCCTTCCACCAAAGGCCTTTTTAATAAAGCTGCCTTTGATAAGATGAAGAAGGGTGCAAGACTTGTCAATATTAGTCGAGGCGCTGTTGTTGACAGTGATGCTTTATATGATGCATTGGCTAGTGGCAAATTGGCATGGGTTGCTGCTGACGTATTTGACCCAGAACCTATTCCTGAAGACCACAAGATTTTAACTCTGCCTAACATTACTCTCACTCCTCATATGGCTAGTGCAACTGTCGAGACCCGTGATGCTATGGCTATGCTGACAGTGGATAATATTTTGGCAGCACTTAAAGGAGAAGACCTTTTGACTGAGGTCAAAGCTAGATAAAATGAGAATGAAAATTTGCTTGCATGGACTTGAGATTAAGCATCAAAATCAACTCTTGGGATTGGTGCGTAATCTTTTGCCTGATTGTTTAAGTAAATATAAAGTTAAAGATAAATATTTGGATGATGACGATACCTATAAATATCGTGAAGCTCGTTTTAAGCCAAAGACAATAGATGGAATCAATGTTATTTGTGCGTATGGCACAATGACAGTAAATGATAAAAGTTTGCCAATTTCAGATGTTATTGTTGATTTTGATAATACAAGTGAATTGGCGGTAAAGTTTGTCAAAGAATTTGTTACTAAGCTATTGGATGGAAAAAATAGATTTGTTTTGGCAGAGCCGAATTTTGACTTGCGTATTGCTATGTTAAAGGGAAGGCTGCATCTAGATGAATTAGCTACTTATGACGAAGAGAAAGCGGGCTGTTTGGCTTATACCCATTTGCCATGGCAGGTTTATGAAATAAATCGTGTTTGGGAAGTTGTTTTGACTCACGAGGATGATAAGCCGTTAATTCGCCAATTGCGAGTAAAGATTCGTCGTTTGCGTTCTGTAATTTCTCTGTTGAGTCCTCTTTTCAATGAAGATGAGTTGGAAGCTTGGCAGAAAGTATGGAAATCCTTTTTCGATGGTTTAGCTGGAGTTCGTGAATTGGACGTTGCATTACTTGCTTGCGAGCGCATTACAAGAATGGACGAAGGCAAAGAAGAAAAGGGCGTTCCGCTTCTGGAGAAGATTCTAAACGAAAAGAAGAATGCGGTAATGCATGAATATTTAGGAAAACTTAAGTTAAATGCTATTACTAAAGAGCATACTGATTTTCTTATTTGGCTTTATACAACAAAACTAGTTGAAGAAACAAGCACTTGTAAATTGCAGGACTTCCTGTTACTTCGTTTTACGAAATGGAGCAATAAGCTTTTAGAATTAACGGAAAAATATCCAGATACTACAGATATGGTTAGTCTGCATAAGATCCGCATCAAATTAAAGCGTTTCCGTTATGCTTTACAATCCGTTCCAGAAATTAAAAAATCTACCGAATTGTTAAGAGCATTAAAAAACCTTCAGGATTCTTTGGGATTACTGCACGACGATTTTGTTGGAGAAGAATTGTTGGAAAGTATTATGAATGAATATCCTGGTAACAAGGAACTTCACTATGAAATAGCTTTGTTTAAAGGTTGGGATAAGGGCAAGGCTTCTTCGGCTTTAGAGAATTTCCCCATAATGTGGGATAATTTCTGCAATTTGTTGCGTAACTGGCAAAATGCCAATTTATAGTGTTTAGTGGGAGATAACGATGGTAAATAAAGAAAGAATGGTCAATGAGTTTATTGAACTCGTAAGTATTCCTTGCCCTAGTAAGGATGAGCGAGCAGAAGCAGAACTCATTATGAAAAAGATGCGTGAGCTTGGTTTGGAACCCGAAATGGATAACGCTGGGGAAAAATGTGGAAGCACTTCCGGCAACGTTTGGGCAACATTGAAAGGAAATAAACCAGGTGCACCGAGAATTTTCTTTGAAGCGCACATGGATCAAGTAACTCCGGCAACTGGTACTAAGGTTGTACGTAAGGATGGAGTATTATATAGCGATGGAACTACTACCTTGGGCGGTGACGATAAGGTAGGCATTGAAACTATGCTCGAATTAGTTCGTGTTATTCAAGAGGATAATATTCCTCATGGTGACGTGCAACTGTGCTGTACTATAGGCGAGGAGATTGGTTGCTTAGGCGCAGTAAATATGGATAAGAGCAAGCTCGCTGCAGATTTTGGTTATTCTCTTGATATGGATGGTAAAACTGGCGGCGTTGTTTACGGTGCCCCTATGCTTTTGGATGTTTATGTAACTGTTAAGGGCAAATCTGCTCATGCTGGTGTTTGTCCTGAAAAAGGCATAAATGCAATCAATGTTGCGGCTGCTGCTATTGCTAGTTTGCCTGCATATGGTCGCTTAGATGAAGAAACTACTTTAAGCATTGGCATGTTCCATGGCGGAGATGCACTTAATATTGTTTGTCCAGAAGTAAAATTCACTATCGATATGCGTTGCCCCAATGTTCCAAAACTCGAAAAATTGAGGGATGAAACCTTAGCACAAATCAAAAAGGTGTGTGAAGAAAATGGAGCAACTGTGGAATTTGATGTTATTGTCGGTTGTCCTGCAGTAAGTCTTTCTCCTGAGCATCCTACTTGTAAATTAGCTACTCAGGCTGCAGAAAATCTTGGCTTCACTCCTTCTTTATCTGTATCAGGTGGTTGTTCTGATGCAAATTATATTTGTGGTTATGGCGTGCCTACAGCAGTATTGGCAACTGGTATGAGCAATATTCATACTTGTGAAGAATATTTAGCTGAAGAAGATTTATATAATACGGCTCGTTGGGCTGTGGAAATTGTTCGCTTAGCAGCGGAATGAGGATAAAATGAAATTAGTATCTTGGAATGTTAATGGCCTTAGAGCTTGTATGAATAAAGGATTTGAAGACTTCCTGCGTGGTAGTGATGCAGATGTTTTCTGCGTTCAGGAGACTAAAATGCAAAGGGAACAAGCAACCTTTGATTTTCCTGGTTACGAGGAATTTTGGAATAGCGCAGAAAAGAAAGGTTATTCTGGAACTGCACTTTTTACTAAAGAAAAGCCAATTAATGTTACCTATGGTATTGGCGTGGAAGAACACGATCACGAAGGGCGTGTTATTACCGCTGAGTTCGAAAACTATTTTGTGGTTACTTGCTATACTCCTAATTCTCAAAGAGAATTAGCACGTTTAGATTATCGAATGGCTTGGGAAGATGATTTTCTTGCCTTTTTAAAAGAGTTAGATGCTAAAAAGCCCGTTCTTGTATGTGGCGATTTAAATGTAGCTGCAGAAGAAATTGACTTAAAGAATCCGAAAACAAATCATTTTAATGCAGGTTTTTCTGATGAAGAACGTGCTAAATTCCGTACGTTGAAGGCTGCGGGATTTACAGATACTTTCCGCTATCTGCATCCTGAAGAAGTTAAATATTCTTGGTGGAGCTATATGTTCAAAGCTCGCGAAAAGAATGCAGGATGGAGAATTGACTATTGGTTAGTATCTGATAGAATTGCGGAAAAGGTTCAGGCTGCCGAAATTCATAATGATATTTTTGGTAGTGACCATTGTCCTGTAAGTATTGAAATTAGTTTGTAATTATTGGTGAAACAAAATGGATTTTAAAATTTCGGCACCCTTTGAGCCCTCTGGCGACCAACCACAAGCTATTGAAAAGTTGGTGGAAGGAATTCAGAAGGGACTCAGAACTCAGGTGCTTCTTGGTGCTACTGGTACTGGCAAAACCTATACTATGGCCCAGGTAATCCAAAAAGTTAAAAAACCGACACTCGTTATTGCTCACAATAAAACCTTGGCGGCTCAATTGGCTAGCGAACTTAAGGCATTCTTTCCGGAGAATGCCGTTGAGTATTTTGTGTCCTATTATGATTACTATCAACCAGAGGCTTATATTCCTCAGTCTGATACGTATATCGAAAAGGATGCGTCTATTAATGACGAAATCGATAAATTACGCCACTCGGCAACATCTGCTCTTTTCGAACGCAAGGATGTAATTATCGTAGCTTCTGTATCATGTATTTATGGTTTAGGTGCTCCCCAGGAGTACTATGATATGGTGCTTAGCTTACGTCTTGGCCAAATTATCGACCGTCAAAAGATTTTACATAAATTAGTAGAGATTCAATATGATCGCAATGACATAGATTTTAAGCGTGGAACCTTCCGCGTTCGCGGTGATGTAATAGAAGTCATTCCTGCAGGTTATGGCGAGAAAGCTGTTAGAATAGAGCTTTTTGATGATGAAGTAGACCGTATCTGTGAGGTTGATATTCTGACTGGGGAAATATTGGCTCAACGCAATCATGTGGCAATTTTCCCTGCCTCTCACTATGTAACGAGTCGTGAAAACCTTGATCGAGCTATGGCAGATATCAAGGTTGAATTGGCTGACCGTTTGGAATATCTAAAGAAAAATTTCAAACTATTAGAAGCTGAACGTTTAGAGCAAAGAACTAATTATGATTTGGAAATGATGAACGAGATGGGCTATTGCTCTGGGATAGAAAACTATTCTCGTCATTTGGCTGGTCGTAAGGCTGGAGAACCTCCATTTACTCTAGTCAACTATTTCCCTAAGGATTTTTTGCTTGTCATTGATGAATCCCATGTTACTTTGCCTCAACTGAGAGCTATGTATGCTGGAGATCGTTCTCGAAAAGAAATGCTTGTTGAGCATGGCTTCCGCCTGCCATCTGCTTTTGACAATAGACCGCTAACCTTTGATGAGTTTCAAGAACAAATCAATCAAGTGGTTTATGTCAGCGCAACTCCTGCCAAATATGAACTGGAGCAAACACAAAACACTGTGGAACAGATCATTCGTCCTACAGGTTTGCTAGATCCTGAGGTTGAGATTCGTCCCATTAAAGGACAGATAGATGACCTTCTTGGCGAAAT
>JAKSOJ010000093.1 GCA_024405645.1 Phascolarctobacterium sp.
TGCAAATTACATAGCTGGCTTAGAAGAAAATCTTCTGAGCCAGTTTTTTTATTTAAGTTCATAATCTTATGCATCTCTTTTGCATCGTTTAGATTGTAAACATCAAACAAACGAGAATCTTTCACATTTTCAAGACTATCTATAACCAACTTGTATAAATTTCTTCTATAGGGACTTTTTTTGTCCATAGTGGACAAATTCGTAAAACAGTGTTATAATATACTCAACTTAAAGAAAGTTAATATAATTTTAGGAGGCAATAAAATGTTAGAATCTATCGTTAAAGCTTTATACAGAGTTCAATTCTATTATGTTCACTAATCAATAGAGGCGATAAAATGAAAATTGGATATAAAAAATAAGCAGTTATTCAATCTAAAAAATTGAATAACTGCTTTTCATTTTTATGCTTGTTTTTTAATTCTTTGAAAACACCATACCAAGAAATATGGCAGGACGGCATTCATGATAATAAGCCTAATTAGTTGATAGCTAAGTATAATGGAAACATCCTCACCCATACTCATGCCTGCAAGAGCCATTTCGGCAATTCCGCCAGGTGCCATAGCCAAGAAACCAGTAATAGCAGTAAAACCATACCAACCAGCGAACCATGCAGCAGTAATATAGCTTACTTCAAGTATTATTGCAGAAGCAATAACTGTAAGTACAAATACTGACTTGATTTTAGAAATTTTGACCGGATCCATGAGCATACCCATGAAAAGCCCAATGGATAATTGAGCCGGAGCCATAACATAAGCAGGTACAGCCTGTACATTACCACAAGAAACAGAAAATATAGCTGTTGCAATTACAGGGCCAAGAAGTCTTGGAGTTGGTAAATGAATCTTTTCGCCTATAAAAGCGCCCATAATACTTAGGGGTACAAAAATAAGCCAATGAAATCCACCTTTATTCGTCATGGTAATTCCAGTACTTGTAACCTGAGCATCAAGTAAATAAACAACTAAAAACGGAACAAACATGACTACAGCGAAGAGACGAATGATTTGCATAACCATAACTACGTTAGGTTCAATAGAATCATCATCGTCGCACATCAGCATGGCTACTGTCATACCACCGGGCAAAAAACCGATACAACAGCTTTGCATGTCCTCCTTGGTAATTTTTGCTATTATCACTGCCAAAAACAGACAAGCTGCAATACTTATAAAAGTAGAACCTAAGATACCAACTGTTTGAGAAAGCAAATTGTTCCAAGCCGTAATATCAAAATTAGAACCAATTCCATAGCCAGCCACGAGCAAAGCTATTTCGCGTAATTTTTTCGGCCAATCTATACCAAATCTTCCAAAGAAAACTTTTGAACACATGGCGGTAATCATTCCACCCAATACAAAGGGAATAGGTATATGAAATTTTGCAAGAACTGCCCCTAAAGAGCCAGCTATAACAAAAATTATAGCCCTACCAACCCATATGTTCATAATTTCCCCTCAACAATTTTAAATAGAATCTTCGGCTAATGCTTCCATAATGCGATTAATCAATTCTCCCCTCATTGTGTGTTGAGTAGAAGAATAAATCATAATATTTTCGTTAGCCAAACCGAAAGCATTTTGGTATAAATTCTTTTGCGCCATCGCTGCACTCTTAGAAAGCTTATCAGCCTTTGTTAAAATTACAACAACGCGCAAATCGTTTTGTTTAAGCCAATTAAAACATTCGATATCGCTTTCCATTGGTTTATGACGAATATCAATCAATTGGCAAACGAGTCCCAAATTGGGGCTTTCGGATAAATATCTAGCAATAAAGCCAGACCATTGCTCTTTATTAGATTTATTAGTACGAGCAAAGCCGTAACCTGGCAAATCAACGAGATAGAATTTGGCTCTTTCATCTACGCCATCATCAATACGTTTTGCGTCCAGTTCATAGAAGTTAATGGTTTGAGTTTTGCCAGGAGTAGCAGAAACACGAGCAAGACCATTACGTCTACAAAGAGAATTAATCAAAGAAGATTTACCAACATTACTGCGACCGATAAAAGCAGCTTCAATCATTTTTGTAGCAGGATATTGGTCTGCACGAACTGCAGAAGCTGCATATTTTGCTTTAATGATATCCCAATTACTCATGTTAATCCTCCAGTGCCAACTCGAGAACTTCATCTAAATGGCGAACAGGAATAAATTGCATTTCTGCTTTAACATTTTCAGGTAATTCATCCAAATCTTGCATATTGCGTTCTGGTAAAAGCACAGTCTTTACACCATAACGATAAGCAGCAAGAGATTTTTCTTTAACACCGCCAATGGGAAGTACGCGACCGGAAAGAGAAATTTCACCAGTCATAGCCAGTTTTCCCTTAACCTTGCGACCAGTAAGAGCACTAACCATTGCCGTTACGATAGTTACACCTGCGCTAGGACCATCTTTGGGTACTGCTCCTTCAGGGAAATGGATATGTAAATCCAACTTTTCAAAAGCGTCCTCAGGAATTCCAAGAGTTTGAGCACGATTACGAATATAGGTAAAGCCTGCTTGTGCAGATTCCTTCATAACATCGCCCAAAGAACCAGTAAGAATAAGGTTACCTTTACCCTTGAAGGTAAGAACTTCAGCTTTAAGAAGCTCGCCACCCACACTTGTCCAAGCAAGACCATTAACAATACCCACGGAAGATTCCAAATGACTATCCTCTTCCTTGAAAATTACAGGTCCCAAGAATTTTTCCAAATTCTTTTCTGTAACCTGAGCTTTTTCCAATTCGCCGCCAACAATTTTGTAAGCAATCTTGCGATACACACTCGCTAATTTGCGTTCAAGATTACGAACGCCTGCTTCTCGAGTATAATCGCGGATAATTCTACGAATAGCTTTTTCGCTAATGGATATCTTATGATTGGAAAGTCCATTTGCCTTTCTTTCTTTAGGCATTAAATGGAGTTTGGAAATTTTCACCTTTTCTTCATCTGTATAGCTTGGTATTTCGATAATTTCCATGCGGTCGAGAAGAGCAGGAGGAATAGTATCCATAGTATTAGCAGTCACAATCCAAAAAACATTGGATAAATCAAAGGGGAATTCGATAAAGTGATCGCTAAAAGCATTATTTTGTTCAGGATCCAAAGCCTCTAAAAGTGCAGATGCGGGGTCACCACGGAAATCTGCAGCCATTTTATCGACTTCGTCCAACAAGAACAAAGGATTCATACAGCCAACTTGTTGCATGCCATGAATAATACGACCAGGCAATGCGCCAATGTAAGTACGACGATGACCACGAATTTCTGCTTCATCGCGAACACCACCCAAGGATACACGAGTGAACTTACGACCGATAGCACGTGCTACAGAACTAGCCAAAGATGTTTTACCAACACCAGGAGGGCCAACTAAGCACAGAATTGGTCCTTTGCTAGTTTGTGAAAGAGCACGTACTGCCAAGAACTCAAGAATGCGTTCTTTGACCTTTTTCAAGCCATAATGATCGTTATCAAGAACCTTTTGGGCTTTCTTAAGATCAAAGTTTTCATCGGACATAATTCCCCAAGGCAGAGAAAGTAGCGTATCAATATAAGTACGCACTACTGCGCCTTCTGGAGTCATAGGAGGCATTTTTACAAGACGACCCAATTCTTTGTTAATTTTTTCAACAACATTTTGAGGCAAGTCAAGTCCTGCCATTTTTTCTTTATATTCGGCAATTTCTGCTTGAACATCTTCACCTTCTCCAAGTTCCTTGGAAATAGCTTTGATTTGTTCACGCAAATAGTATTCTTTTTGATTTTGCTCAACTTGTTCATGAACTTGTTGAGAGATGTTTTTGGAAACATTTGCAATTTCCAATTCACGCACCAGAATTTCATAAACTGCTTTCATGCGTGCACTTATAGAAATAGTTTCCAAAAGTTCTTGTTTCTCATCCTGAGAAATATTCAAATAAGAAGTAATAAGATCTGCTACTCGACCATTATCGGGCTCAGTCTTAAAGCTTTGGAGCACGTCGCCATTAACTTTTTTGGTAACTAGTACCCATTGTTCAAAACTTTCAATTAAGAGACGGCGAAGAGCTTCTCCTTCAGGAGTAATGTCTTCGTGACAGTCTAAAATTTCGCCATAACCGATAAAGCCTGCAGGATTCTTAATATCATCCACTCTGTTTAATTTAACGCGTTCCAAGCCTTCTACAAGAACACGAAGAGCACCATTAGGAAGAGTGAGTTGTTGCTTAACATTTGCTAAAACACCAACTTTGTATAAGTCTTCTACACCAATATCAGCTTTGCTAGGATCCTTTTGGGTAACCAAAAGGATTTGTTTATCATTTTGCATTACTGCTTTAATAGCATTCATGGATCTTTCACGGCCAACATCAATGTTGATGATCATGCCTGGGAAAACCATAAGTCCACGTAAAGCCAGTAAGGGTTTTACTACTTCAGTTATGAGATTAGACATTTTTGAGTAACCTCCTATATATATAAAACGCAAATAAAGGGAAAGGCACTAGCCTTCCCCTTATTTAACATCATTCAGTAACCATTTCAGGTTCTGCACCTTCACGTACGCTAGCTTCGGTAACGATACATTTTGTAACATCTTCACGAGAAGGAACTTCGTACATCACGTTACGCATAACGGATTCAATAATTGCCCTAAGTCCACGTGCGCCAGTATTGCGTTTTAATGCCTCTTCGGCAATTGCGGATAAAGCGTTTTCTTCGAATTCCAATTCAACGCCGTCCATTGCTAAGAATTGTTGATATTGCTTAACAAGTGCATTACGGGGTTCAGTGAGAATTCTTACGAGAGCTGCCTCGTTCAGGGATTCTAAAGTTACAACGACTGGTAAACGACCAGCAAATTCAGGAATGATACCAAATTGCATGATGTCTTCCGGTAATACTTTGCCGAAAATTTCGTCGTTGTTCATTTCCTCTTTCTTGCGAACATCCGCACCGAAGCCCAAATTTTTCTTACCAATGCGAGCATTGATAATATGTTCTAAGCCTGCAAATGCACCGCCACAAATAAAGAGAATATTGGTTGTATC
The DNA here is from genome assembly GCA_024405645.1 of Phascolarctobacterium sp. Classification (GTDB taxonomy): domain Bacteria; phylum Bacillota; class Negativicutes; order Acidaminococcales; family Acidaminococcaceae; genus Phascolarctobacterium_A. The sequence goes on from JAKSOJ010000093.1 coordinate 5,030, forward strand.
AATGTTAATGAACTCTTGTTGCGGATGTTTACGACCACCCTTAGGAGGAACAGAAGCAACAGTACCTTCTAAAATTTTCAGAAGTGCTTGTTGTACGCCTTCACCGGATACGTCACGAGTTATAGATACATTTTCCGCTTTGCGAGAAATTTTATCGATTTCGTCGATATAGATGATACCACGTTCTGCACGTTGGATATCATAATCAGCATTAACAATGAGTTTTAAAAGAATGTTTTCTACGTCTTCGCCAACGTAACCAGCTTCTGTCAAGGTTGTTGCATCAGCCATGGCAAAGGGAACATCAAGAATCTTCGCCAAGGTTTGAGCAAGCAAGGTTTTACCACTGCCAGTAGGTCCAAGCATGAGAATGTTGGACTTTTGCAATTCAACATCGCGCTTTTCGTCTGGATTAGCGAGCTCGTAACCAATTCTTTTATAATGATTGTAAACAGCCACGGACAAGGATTTTTTAGCCTCGTCCTGACCGATTACGTATT
>JAKSOJ010000094.1 GCA_024405645.1 Phascolarctobacterium sp.
ACCATATAAAAATATGCAAAAACCGCCAAATTTAAGATTTAAGATGAGGCAAGATTTTATGCCCTTGCAATTACTATTGCATTTAAACACTCCATCTCAAAAAGCTTTTCCCTAGCCTCTTCTGTTTCAAAAACTCTATAGACATTACGCATCATGGCACTGTTTTTACGACAAGTTATTTCTTCGTTTGCAATGCATTTCTCAAGAACACCAAAAAGAATTTTATCAATCTCCTGGTCGGTGTTACCCCAGTATTGCAGTAAATTCAGCCTAATTTGCCTAATACACATCATCAATTCTCTGGCAAGTTTAGAACGTCTGCTATAAAGGATAAGACCTCGCATACACATCCCAATAGCTCGTTCGTACCTATACCTAGAAGCCTTGGTATCGCTTGCAATTTTTTGTGCAAGGTCCATATTTAATCCAAGAGAAAATTCGTCATAACATTCTTCTGAAGAAACAAGTATTTCTGGCAAATCAAGTTCAACAAGTTCTGGCTCAGGTGCAAGCTTTTTGCAGCATGCGTCACAGGCATATCCTGCAAATTGACCAAAACGATAGCCAATAAAAAAGCTTGTAACATTTTGAGTTTCATTACACATAAGGCATGTGAACCTTTGCTTCCTAGATAGATGTGTGTAAACGATATTGTTTTGAGATAAGAGCATGGTGGTACCTCCTTTAAGGCAACAAAAAAAGCCCCGAGTATATCGTTCTCAGGAAACGCTCACTTAGTAGTTAGCACTTCACAGGAATTGCGTCCTCCTGGATGGACGATTTTTAATTTAGATAACAAAAATCCCTGAGCATCTCGTCCTCAGGTTACGCTCGTTTAGTAGTTAGCACTTCGCAGATTTTAGTCCTCTGCGATGGACAATTCATTGTGGTGATATTGTAGCAGGAGTTAAATATTTTGTCAAATGAGGGATAACTAAAATAAAAAGCAGAAAAGAATCAGCCCAAGCTTTTACCTGAGCAATGAAACTTTTCTGCTTAAATTACTTTTATAGCCAAATTTAGTTGTACATCACCTAGCCAAATGGCATTGCCCCTCTAATTGAAAGGAGCGTACATCAGCGAATTCCATAACGCAGATGGCTATATGCATTTGGGCTATTATTTACCAGTTCTGCCACGTTTGGTAAATTCAATGCCTTTAGAGCACAGCGGGCAGGAATCAGGTTGGAAGGTTTCAACGGACAAATGCAGGAGAGCTTCGGTACGAACGCCAAAATCTACCTTGCCACCACTGCGGTCAACTAAGAGACCAACGCCTACGAGATCGCCTTCGCATTCATTAACAACTTCCATAACTTCTTTTACAGAACCGCCAGTAGTAACGATATCTTCTACTACGAGAACGCGAGTTCCTTTAGGAATTTGGAAGCCACGACGAAGAGTCATTTTGCCATCAACACGTTCGGTGAAGATTGCACGAGTGCCAAGAGCCTTACCAACTTCATGAGCCAGAAGAATGCCGCCAGTCATAGGACCAACAACGAGTTCTACATTGTCATTTTCATAACGACGAGCGATTTCTTGGCAAAGTCTTTCGGTATATTTAGGATGTTGGAGTACATTGAATTTTTCAACATACATAGGGCTATGTAAACCAGAGGTCAGAAGGAAGTGACCATGCATAACAGCACTGGTTTCTTCTAACATTTTCATAACGTCTTTTTCTTCTAAAATTGCCATTTCTTATACTCCTTTAATTTCTTCAACGATAGCAAGAGCTGCAGCTTGTCTATCTTCAGCTTTGGTAATAGGACGACCAACTACGATATGGCTGGAACCATTTTTGAACGCACCAGCAGGGGTTGCTACGCGAGATTGGTCATCAAGAGATGCGCCAGCAGGACGAACACCGGGGGTTACGATCAAGAATTCAGGGCCGCAAGCTTCACGGATAGCTGCTGCTTCTTGAGGACTAGCAACAACACCGTCCATACCGGATTCTTTAGCAAGCTTAGCAAGAGCAATAACTTGCTCAGCAATGGTAACTTTATAATTTAAATCACCGAATTGTTCATTATCCATGCTAGTTAAAATGGTAACTGCGATCAGCTTAGGAGCAGGACGACCAGCTTTTTCAGCTGCTTCATGAACTGCTTTAACTGCTTCGCTCATCATTTTCTTGCCACCAACTGCATGAACGTTCATCATATCTGCACCAAGTTCGTTAAGAACCATTAATGCATGAGCAACGGTGTTAGGAATATCTTGTAATTTTAAGTCAAGGAAAACATGCTTGCCTTGTTCTTTAAGGAAGCTAATGATTTGGCTACCAACTGCATAATACAGTTCCATGCCAACCTTGTAGTAGCTAACGGAATCGCCCAATTCCAATACGCAAGCTTTTGCTGCTTCAAAATTGGGGAAGTCAAGAGCTACAATGAGACGATCATCATGTTGCATTTCTTTTCCTCCTAATTATTTATTGAAGTAAGGCATGCTCGCTTTACCATTTGGAAGTGCGAGGCCAACGATATCGTTAATGCTTTGAGCATTGTGTCTGTCGAGATATGCCAGCATACCATGAGCAATGCTTTCAGCGATGTCAGGTTGTACAAAGTTTGCAGTACCAACTGCAACTGCACTAGCACCTGCCAGCATGAATTCAATTGCATCTTCAGCGCACATAATACCACCCATGCCGATGATGGGAACGCTAACAGCTTGAGCTACTTGGTAAACCAGGCGAACTGCTACAGGACGAACACAGGGACCGGAAAGGCCACCAGTGATATTGCCCAATACAGGACGTTGACGTTCAATATCAATTTTGGTGCCAAGCAAGGTATTAATCATGCTAATTGCATCAGTACCTGCTGCTTCAACAGCTTTAGCCATTGCAACAATATCAGTAACATTGGGGCTGAGCTTAGTGATTACAGGTTTAGAGGTATTTGCTTTAACTGCACGAACTACTTCAGCAGCAGCTTCAGGAACAGTACCAAAAACAATACCGCCAACCTTTACGTTCGGGCAGGAAATGTTGATTTCCACAGCATCTACGCCATCAACATCCAACTTTTTAGCTACAGCGCCATATTCTTCAGGAGAGTGACCATAAATATTAACAATTACAGGCACATCATATTTTCTAAGTTCTGGCAAAGTGTGTTCCAGGAAATAATCACTGCCAGGATTTTCCAAGCCGATGCAGTTAAGCATGCCGGAAGGAGTTTCTACTGCTCTTTGGCCTTTATTTCCTTTGGCAGGTTCAAGGCTAGTACCTTTTACAGTAACAGCGCCAACCTTTTCCAAATCAAGAAAATCGGTAAATTCCAAGCCAAAGCCGAAGGTACCGGAGCCAGTAGTAACAGGAGTTGCCATTTTTACGCCAGCAATATCAACTGCTAAGCGACCATCATAAATGTTTACCATTCTCCTACCTCCTCAGCCCAGAACACAGGACCATCCTTGCAGACTTTAATGCGTTTGCCAATGCCTTCGCATGCGCAGGACAGGCAAGCGCCCAAGCCACAAGCCATGTATTTTTCAAGAGAAACTTGGCATTTTACATTTGCTTCCAAGCAAGCATTAGCAACTGCCTTCATCATGGGTACGGGACCACATACATAAACGCAATCATACACGCCACTTGCTAAAAGCTCAGGAAGAACTGCCATTACGGTACCCTTAGTACCTGCAGTGCCATCATCAGTAGTTAAGAAAACTTTTTCACTAAGGCCTTCATAAAAATCAGTCCAGAAAAGTTCGGATGCACTGCGACCACCCATAAGGATATCGCTCTTACCCACGCCAAAGCCTTGAGCCAGGAACAGCAAGGGAGCAAGACCCAAGCCACCACCAACCAAGAGCGGTTTTTTAGCGCTCATATCAAAGCCTTTGCCCAAAGGACCAACGATGGATAATTCATCACCACTGCAAACTTCTGCCAGGATATGAGTTGCTTCGCCGATAATGCGATACATAAGAGTAAAGGTACCTGCTTCACGGTTAACACCTGCAACACCAAAGGGGCGACGCAGAAGAGGTGCAGTATTCTTGCAAACCTTTACATTGACAAATTGACCAGGAACAGCCTCATTGGCAATTTTAGGTGCGTATACTTCTATTAATTTGGTAGAGCTATTTAAAACTTGTTGGCCAACAACCTTAGCCAGCTCGATTGTTTTACTCATAGCTTACTCCTCTCAATTTCTTTTATTATTTGCAGATAACAACGCCGTCTTTCATTACGAACTTGCCGCCCAGGATGGTTGCAACAGCTTTGCCTTTGCAAGCCTTACCTTCGTAGGGAGTGAATTTACCGCGAGTATAGAACTTGCTAGAATCAACGGTCCATTCTTGGTTCAGGTCCATAATGGTGATGTCTGCTTTAGCTCCTTCTTTAAGAGTACCAGCTTCCAGCTTGAATACTTTTGCAGGTTCGCAGCTCATCTTGTTGATAACGGTATTGAGGTCGAAAATACCAGTATGATAAAGGTCGGTCAGAACTACGCCAAGGCTGGTTTCCAAACCGCAGAAGCCATTAGGAGCATTTCTGAACTCAACATCTTTTTCTTCAGGAGCATGAGGTGCATGGTCGGTAACGATGCAGTTAACAGTGCCATCAAGAACTGCTTGACGCATTGCTTCTACGTGGTCCATGCTACGCAGCGGAGGGCTTACACGAGTTGCAGGATTGTAATCAGCACAAGCTTCATCGGTTAAGGTTAAATGTTGAACAGCAACTTCGCAGGTTACGTTTACGCCCTTCTTTTGAGCTTGACGAATAATGTCGATAGCACCCTTGGAAGCTACATGGCAAATATGTACATGTGCGCCAGTGTATTCAGCGATAATGCAATCACGAGCTACTGCAATATCTTCGGAGATATAGGGAATGCCAGGAACGCCAATGCGAGCAGAAACAACGCCTTCATGCATGTAGCCTTCAGCATTAAGTTCGGGATCAATTGCATGGCAGAGCAAGGGTTTATCAAATGCTTTGATATATCTTGCAGCCAAGAGGAAGAGACGGGAACTCTTTACATAGTGACCATCGTCAGAGAAACCAAGTGCTCCACGAGCAGCCATATCGCCCATTTCAGCAAGTTCTTCGCCTTTTTCGCCTTTGGAAATAGCGCCGATAACTTCAACATTAGCATAGGATTCTTCTTCTGCTTGTTGTTTTACACCGGAAACGAGAACTGCGGAATCGATTACAGGTTTAGTGTTAGGCATGCAAGCTACGGTAGTTACACCGCCTGCAGCTGCAGCTTTAGTACCAGAAACAATGTCTTCTTTTGCTTCCAGACCAGGTTCACGCAGATGGGTATGCATGTCGATGAGGCCAGGAGCTACAACCTTATCGGTTGCATCATATACTTCAGCGCCTTCAGCAGCTAAATTTTCGCCAATTGCTTTTACTTTTCCATCTTCAACCAGAAGATCGCAAACTTTATCTAAATTTTGGCTCGGGTCTACAACTCTGCCATTTTTAATCAATATTTTCAATGTGCTTACCTCC
>JAKSOJ010000095.1 GCA_024405645.1 Phascolarctobacterium sp.
TCTCCATTGGGAATATCAAAATTACGACCGGTAACAACAACTTTCATTTCTTCTCCCTCTCAGTTTGTTATATTCTCAATTATATAAACAATCTATGACAATGTCTATTGTTAAAACGTATAAAGACAGAATTTTCTAAATAAATTAAATAATCTAATTCCAATTACTTCATTTTTCATATGTAACAAGTAGAATAAAAGTTTTCCTAACCTAAAATTGGCAGGTATCCACAAAGAACACCTGCCAATTTAATAATAATATACTTATTCGAATCTACCTTTCATGAGCAGTTCTTTAGCCCACATAGCGGTTTTGCCTTTTGCAAACAGAGCGTCGATATCAAGATTTTCGTCAAGAACCAAAAGGTCAGCATCTGCTCCAACAGCAACACAGCCTTTGATACCTTCTTTAGCAATAAGTTTTGCAGGAGTGGATGTCAAAAGTTTAATTGCGTCTTCCAAAGCCATGCCTTTTTCAACAAGAATCTTAATAGTCTTATGCAAATACTTAGGAGAAGCATATGTCAAACCAATGCATTCACCTTTTTCGTTAAATTTAGGTTGGCTGCCAAAAGCGTCACTGGACATAGAAACGTTTTCAGAAGTAACACCATCCATATGCAATAAATCATACAGTTTGTCAGCGTTAACATAAACTTCATTGTCATCAGAACCAGCAGTGCAATCCATAAAGCCGCCCATACGAACAAGTTTAGCACCATCCTCAATTAATTCAGGGCAACGCAGCATATGAGTAGGCAGGAAGTTTTTCATGGGGATATCGCTCTTTTCAAGAGCTTCGAACAATGGATTTAATCTGCCTTTGCCACTACCCATGTGCATGGTAACTAAACCAGCAGTGTTGCTTACTAAGCCAGCACGACGTGCTTGAACGCCTACAGCAATCAAGTCTTCTGCAGTGGGATTAGAGCTTCTGTGATCGGATACAGCAATCTTTACACCAATCATAGGGGTAAGCATTACAATATCTTTTTCAACGCTACCAGTAACAGTTGTGGGAGGATAAGCATAATAACTGGTTAAGGTATAAACAGTAATACCTTCTTCAGTCAAAGCTCTTGCTTTAGCAATGAGATTTTCAATGCTACGAGTAATACCGTCAGTACCTAAGAGACCTACACAAGTGGTAATACCATTTTGTAAGAATACGCTCAATTGAGATTCAGGTACACGAGAAGCGGGACCTTGTTCACCACCGCCACCAGTGATATGAACGTGCATATCAATATAACCGGGAATAAGTTTTTTCCCTGCAAGATCAAAAACTTCTACGTCAGGAAGTCCTTCATAGCCTTCTATTTTATCTTCAATGCGGCAAACTTTGTCTCCAACAATCAGGACGTCTTTAATACCTAAAGGTTGAGGAGCAAAAACTTGGGCATTTTTCAATAATTTAATCATTATTGTTTTCTCTCCTAATATCCGTAAATTATCTTTCAAAAGTTCCCTTTACTTTTACTACCTTTTCTTCTACCATCACTTTTCCTTTTGCGATGACGGTAGCAATTTCCAGGTCCTCATCCAGTACAACTAAGTCAGCATCACTGTCTTCAGCAATGCAACCTTTTTGAGGATAGAGGCCATTAGCACGTGCAGGATTGGAAGTTACTACAGAAAGAACAACTTCCACAGGAACACCTGCCAAAATGGCATCCTTAATTTCTTCGTGCAAGGAATACATGCTTACAGCTAATTGTCTTACAGTTCCATCCTCTAAAACAACGCTCATACAACCATTGGCATCTGAACTCATAGTTACTTGCTTCATAGGAATGCCTTCATTATAAAGTTCAGCAATAGCATCACTTGGCTTTACGCAAGCAGGGAATCCGTCCTGTTCTCTAATACCAGAGGTAATATCGATATATCCACCTTTGCGAGCTAATTCCTTAGCCTGTTCAAACAGATGGAAAGCACGATTTACATGAGTGGGAATCATATGCTTGCCAGGAATTTCACTTTCCTCAAGAATTTCAAAAAGCATTTCCATGCCTTTTTTGCCAACACCCATATGGAATTGAACTACACCAGCCTTACCAGAAAGCATGCCACCTAAACGCGCTTGGGTTAAAACGCGTTTCAATTCTTCCTTAGTCGGTTCAGAACTGCGATGGTCGGATAAAGCAATTTCACCAATACCAAGGCAATCATTTATTACGATGATGTCTTTACGTCCATCTACTGTAATAGTATGTAAAGGAAGTTCATAAGAACCAGTTAACATATAAGCAGTAATGCCTTCGTGAGTGAGCCCTCTTGCTTTTGCAAGCAGGGTTTCAGAATGACGGCTTGTACCATCTGTACCTAAAACACCTACCAAGGTTGTTACACCAGCAGTTGTAATATCACTTAAAAGCATTTCGGGAGTACGGCTATACGGACCGCTTTCTCCACCACCGCCAATAATATGCACGTGTTGATCCACATAACCTGGAACAACTTTACGTCCATTGGCATCAATCACATTCAAAGGTAGTCCGATAGCTGAGGGGTCTAGCTGAGGAGCGATTTTTACAATAGATTGATTAATAATAAGAATGTCCTGTATACCCCTAGGTTCAGGGGCATACAGGTTAGCATTTTTGATTAAAATTGCGCTTGCCATTTTATCACAAACTATAACAAAGTCAAATTCTAAATCTTAAATTATTTCTTTTCGTCTTCTAATTTAGCAATGCCGATACCGGTGAAACCATAGAAGATAGCAATCATGAAACCAGCATAGCAAAGGATTGCCCAAGGAGCATAATCCAGAGTTTCAACGCCTAAGCAGGAAGTCATGTATGCACCAGCAGCAGACCAAGGAACTAACGGCACAAATACGGTACCGGAGTCTTCCAATGTGCGGGACAAGTTCTTTGCTGCTAAACCACGCGCTTTATAAGCATCGCGGAACATTTCACCAGGAACAAGGATGGACAGGTAGGAGTTACCAGTGGTAAGACCCATTACGATACAAGAACCAACAGTTGCAGAAACGAGTGCACCAGTGGATTTAGCAACGCTAAGGATTTTCTCAAGAACAACGTCAAGGCAACCAGCTTTACTCATGATACCTGCAAAGCAGAATGCGCAGAATACGAGAAGAGTGGTACCCATGATGCCAGCCATACCGCCGCGATTCAAAAGTTTAACAACTTCTGGAGCAGCTTGTGCAGCTTTGAAACCTTCAGCAGTAATCATGGTAACTTTGAAACCACCAACGGTAGATGCTAAAACGTTTTTCAAGGTAATGTTTTGGATGAACAGCGCTTCAAGACCTGCTACTATAGTAGAAAGAAGCATTACAGGAATGGTAGGTTTCTTCATTAAGGAACCAGCCAGTACGATGATTACAGGTAAAATCAGAACGATGCTGAAGCTGTACATAGCATCTAATTGAGTTAACATTTTGCTTACAGAAGCAGAGTTTACTGCACCAGTAACAGTTGCATTGCTGCCAACGAAACCATAGATTACCAAAGAGATGATTGTTGCGGGAATGGTGGTATACAACATATGGTAAATATGTTCATAAAGTTCACTGCCTGCAGAAATAGGAGCCAGGTTGGTAGTATCAGACAGCGGAGAGAGTTTATCGCCGAAGTAGGAACCAGCAACTACTGCACCAGCGGTAGCTGGAAGAGATACACCAAGAGTAGAAGCGATACCCATTAAAGCAACGCCCATGGTAGCAACAGAACCCCAAGAGGTACCGGTTACTACGGATACAACTGCGGTGATCAGGAAAGATGTAACAAGCATCCATTGGGGGTTAACCAATTGAACACCATAGTAAATCATCATAGGAATAGTACCGGAAGCCATCCAGGTACCAACCATTGCACCTACGATTACGAGAATCATGATTGCGGGCATACCTTTTGCGATTTTAAGAGTGATTTCTTCTTGAATCTCATCCCAGGTTACACCAACACGGAAAGCAATGATTGCTGCAACACCTGCAACTAAGAGCAGCAACGGTTCAGTATTGAAGCCTTTAATACCTTTACCATAGGTTAAAATAACCAGCATAGCAACGATGGGCAGAAAAGCTTCTAAAAATGTAGGTTTACGTTTTTGAGTTTGATTTTCTTTGCTCATAAATAATCTCCTTAATAGCAATTTGCTAAAATTAACTAAAACTCTCGCTCCTCTAGAGAATTTTTAGCCGAAATTATTTTATACTAAATGAAATCACAAAGAAAATTATCTTTTTTTCAATATTAATTACAAAAACTAATCTGAAAATTAAGACAATTTGGACGCTAAAAGGAGGTCTAAAAATCTCTTTTTAGACGGTGTCATATTCATTTCTAAGTCATATAATACATTTACAGGCAAAGAAATAGAATATTTGTCCGGGAAACATACTACTTCTCCACGCTCTAGATAACGCTTAACTTTAATCTCTGGAACAACAGCAATACCATAATTATTTACTACAGCTTCTAATATGCTTTCGGAGTCATTAAAACTAAATTTTGAAGTAAAGTTTTCTAATTTTACTGCAGATGCAAGCAATGGATAATATTCTGTAAAACTACCATAACCTATAAAAGGATAATCATAAATATTATTATTTTTATTTTGCTTTTCATATAAATCTTTTCCTACAACCCAAACTAACCTTTGACCCCATAATCTTATCCTTTTAGTATACATGGGCTGCATATCCATATGTAAGAATGCAAAATCATACTTTTTCTTCGTGAAAGTGTCCTCAATAGCGTCTGGAATCGTCATACGGCGGTCTACAGAGATGTCTAATTCAGGAAATTCATCTTTTAATTTATTTAATATATGTACTAAATAATTATTAATAAATTGTGTAGATACAGCAATTCTTAACACGTCTCCCTCTTCGTGGAAAGCACTCATCTCCTCTATTCCCGCTTCATATTCCTCAATCATACGCTTGGCAATAGGAACAAAAACACTTCCTGCAGCAGTCAAATAAACATTCTTTCCGTCTCTGGCAAAAAAAGTTACTCCGTAGATTTCTTCCAAATTTGCTATGTGATTACTTATAGTTGGCTGGGAAAAATTAAGTGCTTTAGCTGCCAAAGTAAATGATTTACATCCCACAACCGTCAAAAAGGATTTATAAACCTGAATATTCATATGTTCTCTCCTTTCATTGATTTTCACCACAATTGTACACTAAACAAAGTACATTATCAATAAGTTTTTCTTATTAATGCTAAACATATTGTTTAATTTTCCTTATAGATGCGATTATGTATACAATATTCTTTTCAGTACACAAAAAAAGCATTTTCCCTCTAAAGTATAATGCCAAATGTACTAAAAATGCTTTTCTATAGTGTTTTTTCGGAAAAACTAGGTATAAAATTCTGTGATATCGAGTTATTTATCTAAAGATGTCCTTATAGAAGATAAACAAAGGATTACTATATTTTGTAAAGCCGTATTCACGTCTTTAGAAAACCTTGATAGTATCGCCTATCCTTTG
>JAKSOJ010000096.1 GCA_024405645.1 Phascolarctobacterium sp.
AGCCGATACGGGAACCAAAGCCACCTCCAATATAGGGCGGATTAGCTACGCGAATTTTGCTTTCAGGCATGTCCAGCGCATAAGCGATAATCATTTTGCTGGGATGAGGAGTTTGAGTGGTGGAAAGAATTTCCAATTCACCATTTTTATAAGTAGCAACTGCTCCGTGGGGTTCAAGTTGAACTTGCTTTACGCGGGGCAATTTGATATCTGCTTCAACGATAACATCTGCTTCTTCAAAACCTTTTTCTACATCACCAAGGTTAATGTTAATGATGCAACCACAAATATTATTGTGTTCAGGATTTTGATATTTGGGTTGAACTACGGGTGCACCTGGTTCCAAAGCTTCTTTAGGATCATAAACAGCAGGAAGAACTTCGTATTCAACTTTAATTAGTTTAACTGCTTCTTCTGCAATAGCTTCGGTTTCAGCAGCAACTGCCGCAATTTCATCACCGATATATTTAGGTTCATCAGTAAAAATAGTTTGGTCTCTAACAGGTTCCATGCCAGGATTAGTAGTAATCATGGTAGCGGATGTGTTAAAGGGTTTGTTCGGAGTGTTTTGGAAAGTACAAACAGCTTCTACACCAGGTAATGCTTCTGCTGCACTGGTGTCAATGGAAAGCACCTTTGCATGAGCATAGGGACTACGCAGTACCTTGCCATAGAGCATATGAGGCAGGTAAATATCATCAGTAAAACCAGCTCGACCAGTTACTTTGTCAAAGCCGTCGTTTCTAGGATAGCTTGTTCCACAATATTTCATTCCCATTCACCATTTCTAAGCCTTTCTGCTGCAGCAAGAACTGCTTCTTCAATTTTTACATAACCGGTGCAACGGCACAAATTGCCGCGCAATGCTTTGCGAACTTCTTCGCTAGTAGGGTTATTGTTTTTATCCAACAGTGCTTTAGCAGACATAATCATACCAGGAGTACAGAAACCGCATTGAACAGCACCCTTTTTGATGAATTCTTCTTGCAGGGGATGAAGTTTTTCACCTCTGGCTACGCCTTCAATGGTTTCAATGACAGCATTTTCAGCTTTCATAACAGGAATGATGCAGCTACGGATTGCTCTACCGTTCATAATAACGGTGCAGGTACCGCAAGTGCCTTCTCCACAGCCGATTTTAGCGCCTACAAGGCCTAAATCACGGCGCAAAAAGTCAACGAGTCGCATGGAAGGATCTACAAGCTTTTCCATGGCTTTGCCATTGACTGTAATATGCAAAATCTCCATATGATTCTTCTTCCTCTCTTATCATAAAAATTAATGAAATAATAAAATTTACAAATTATCAGACTGATTATACATCAAAGGAAATGCAATGTTAATGATATTTGACAAAAGTATAGTGTATACATAGAAAATCTTTAAATGGTTATTCAAAAAATGCTTGATAGGTAGATTTTACTCAAATTAAAATCAAAAAATATGATGATTACTCTTGACTGAAAGTCAACTTAATGTAGTAAAATAAGATAGATATTTATCGGGAGGTTTTAAATATGAAAGTTTTAATGTTAAATGGTAGTCCCCATGTTGAAGGAAATACATCTATTGCTTTAAAAGAAATGGTAAAGGTTTTCGAACAAGAGGGTGTAGAAGTAGACTATGTTGATTTGGGCATGAAGGATATTCGCAGCTGTATTTGTTGTGGCAAATGTCAAGAGCTTGGCAAATGTGTTTTTAATGATATCGTTAATGATTTAGCTGTGAAATTCGAAGCTGCTGATGCACTTGTTGTTGGTAGTCCTGTGTATTATGCTTCTGCTAATGCAACCTTGGTTGCAGCATTGACTCGCATGTTCTTTAGCACTAGCTTTGACAAGACTATGAAGCTTGGTGCTAGCGTAGTTTGCTGCAGACGTGGCGGTGCTTCTGCTACATTTGATGAATTGAACAAATTCTTTACTATTTCCGGTATGCCTGTTGTTTCTAGCCAATATTGGAATAGTGTACATGGTTTGGTTCCGGGAGAAGCTGCACAAGATGCGGAAGGCTTACAAACTATGCGTACTTTGGCTCGCAATATGGTGTTCTTGATGCGTGGCATTGCTATGGCTAAAGAAAAATATGGCTTGCCAGAAACAGAAGCAAGATTATCCACTCATTTTATTAGATAATACGTTGTTATACGCTTAGATTTCTAGCACTTCTTTTGTAGGGTTATTTGCATGGATTTAATTAATGTGCTATAATATTATGGTATTTTAATAAACCCCTGTTGCACTGTGAACAAGCAAAGTAGTTTAGTCAGCGCGTTTCAGAAAGCGGAATCTTGGCTGTGAGTTCCGTACGTAAGACTAATATGAAATTTCCCTTGGGAGTGCCCTGGCTGAAGGTTTTTCTTGTAGGTTGGGCGTTGGCTGCGTTAAGGTCAGATTCAAATTAAGGTATAAATTAGGGTGGTACCGCGTATTGATATTACGCCCCTGTAGAAAAGAATCTACGGGGGCATTTTATATTTTAGGAGGAATCTTAAATGAAAGAAAAATTGTTGGCTCTCAAAGAGCAAGCAATGGCAGAACTTGAAGCAGTAGCTTCTCTTGATGCTTTAAAAGATATTCGCGTAAAATATCTTGGTAAAAAAGGTCCTATGACCGAAATCCTGCGTGGCATGGGTAAATTACCTGCTGAAGAACGTCCGGTAATTGGTCAAATCGTTAACGAAATCAAATCCGCTTTGGAAGAAGCAATCAATGCTAAAACCGAAGTTTTAGAAAAGAAGGCTCTTGCTGATAAACTTGCAAATGACAAGGTTGATATTACTCTGCCTGGTCGTAAAGCTGCCAAAGGCCATTTACATCCCATTACTCTGACTATGCGTGAAATCAAAAAGATTTTCATGCGCATGGGCTTCGATGTAATGGAAGGCCCTGAAATTGAAAATGATTATTTCAACTTCGAAGCTTTGAACCTTCCTGCAGACCATCCTGCTCGTGACATGCAAGACTCTTTCTATATTACTGAAAAATTCTTGCTCCGTACTCAAACTTCTCCGATTCAAGCTCGTACCATGCAATCTCGTGAACCCAATAGCCCCATTCGTATGATTGCTCCTGGCACTGTTTATCGTAATGACTACGATGCAACTCACTCTCCGATGTTCCACCAAGTAGAAGGTCTTGTTTTGGACAAAAACATCAGCTTGGCAGATTTGAAAGGCACTCTCGAACTTTTCTGTAAGGAAATGTTCGGTTCTTCCGTAAAGATTCGTCTGCGTCCTTCTTACTTCCCGTTCACCGAACCTTCTGCAGAGGTTGATATCTCTTGCGTAATCTGTGGCGGTAAAGGCTGCCGTGTTTGCAAGAACTCTGGCTGGTTGGAAATTCTTGGTTCCGGCATGGTTCATCCCCATGTATTAGAAATGTCTGGCTACGATCCTTCCATTATCAATGGCTATGCTTTTGGTATGGGTGTTGAACGTATCGCTATGTTAAAATATGGCATTGACGATCTTCGTCTGTTCTTTGAAAATGATTTACGCTTCGTGCGTCAATTCAAATAAGGAGGTAAGAAAATGTTAGCATCTATTTCTTGGTTAAAAAATTATGTTGATATTGATGTAACTCCGGACGAATTGGCAGCTGCTTTGACTAGCGTAGGTCTGGAAGTTGAATCTGTTATTGAATTAGGCAAAGGCCTTGAAGGTGTTGTAACCGGTAAAGTTGTAGAAATTAGCCGTCATCCCAACTCTGACCATCTGTGGGTTTGCATGATGGACTATGGCCAAGGCGGTGAACCTGTACAAATCCTTACTGGTGCACAAAATGTACACCAAAATGACATCGTTCCTGTTGCAACTGTTGGCGCAGTTCTTCCTCCTTCCGGTCGTAATCCTGAAGGCATGAAGCTCAAAGCTTGCAAGATGCGTGGCCTGGATAGCTTTGGTATGCTTTGCTCCGCTGATGAACTTGGCATTGATGCAAAGCTTTTGCTGCCTGAACAAAGAAACGGTATCTATATTCTTCCTGAGGATACTCCGATTGGCGTAGATATTCGCAAAATAATTGGTCTTGACGATGTTGTTCTCGATATCGATCTGACTGCTAATAAACAAGACTGCTTCTGCATGACTGGTCTTGCACGTGAAGCTGCTGCTGTTTTGAACAAAAAATTAACCATGCCTTCTTTGGAAGTTAAAGAAGCTGCTGAAGGTAATGCTCAAGATATGGCTCAAGTTGAAATTACTTGTCCTGAACTTTGCAGCCGTTTCACCGAACGCGTTCTGAAAAACATTAAAATCATGCCGTCTCCCATGTGGATGCAAAATCATCTGCGTGCTTGCGGTATGCGTCCTATTAGCAATGTAGTTGACGTAACCAACTATGTAATGTTGGAACTTGGTCAACCTATGCATGCTTATGACTATGATACTATTACCGATCATCATACCATCGTACGTCGTGGTAATGATGGCGAAAAACTGAATACCCTGGACGGACAAGAAAGAATTCTTGACCATACTATGATTACCATTTCTGATCCTGTACATGCAGTTGGTCTTGGTGGTGTAATGGGTGGTCTCGAAACTGAAGTTACCGACAAAACTACCACCGTACTTTTGGAAGCAGCTTCTTTCCACGGTCCTTCCATTCGTCGTACCTCCAAAGCATTGGGCCTTCGCTCTGAAGCATCTGGTCGTTTCGAACGTGGTATCGATATTGCTCGTTGCACTGCAGCTCTTGACCGTGCTGCTCATTTGTTGGAAGAAATGGGTGCATGTGAAACTGTTCCTGGCATCATCGATTGCTATGCAGTTCCTTACCAACCTGCAGTTATCAAAGTAACTCCTGCAACTATCAATACTCGCATTGGTGTTGAAATTGCACGCGAAGAAATGATTAGCATTCTTCAACGTTTGCAATTCAATGTTGAAGAAGATGGCGAAGCTTTGGTTGTAACCGCTCCTACTTGGAGACAAGACGTAACCTGCGATGCAGATATCTCCGAAGAAATTGCTCGTATGCATTCCTTCGACAAGATTGAAAGCCATATGCCAGTTTTAGGCTTGGTTCAAGGTCGCCAAGATATTGCAGCAGATGTAAATGACCAAGTTGAAGATTATATGGTAAGTGCTGGCCTGGACGAAGTTATGACCTATACCTTCATTCATCCCAATGCTGTTGATAAACTTCTGTTAGCTGAAAACGATCCTCGTCGTACCTATATTAAAATCATGAATCCGATTTCTGATGAATTTGGTGTAATGCGTACCAGCATGATTCCTTCCATGCTGCAAACTGCTGCTTACAACCTGGCTCGTCAAACCGAATCTGTTAAGATTTTCGAAATCGGTACTACCTTCCATCCAGAAGCTTTGCCTTTGGTAGATTTCCCGGAAGAAAAACAAGTTCTTTGTGCAGTAATGAGCGGTAAACGCAATGCGCTTTCTTGGAACACTTCCAAAGAAAATATGGATTTCTATGATATGAAGGGTGTTC
>JAKSOJ010000097.1 GCA_024405645.1 Phascolarctobacterium sp.
GGTTCTTCTAAAGAACATACTGTTGACTCCCTCATGAGCTGTGGTGCAGAGGTTCAAAAGGGCAATCCTCCTACCGAAAGAAAAATCCAACGTTTGTTCCGTAATCCTGCAGTTACAACCATGATTAAACGTTGTAACGACTTCGGTGCTGGCGGTGTATCCGTTGCTATTGGCGAATTAACCGACGGTCTCGTAATTGATCTGGACAAAGTTCCTAAAAAATACGATGGCTTGGACGGTACTGAACTTGCTATTTCCGAATCCCAAGAAAGAATGGCAGTTGTAATTGCTGCTGAAGATAAAGAAGCATTCATCAAATTTGCTGATGAAGAAAACCTGGAAGCAACTGTTGTTGCAACTGTAACCGAAGAACCTCGTCTGGTAATGTATTGGAGAGGGGATAAAATTGTTGATTTGTCCCGTGCTTTCCTGGATACTAACGGTGTAGCCCAACATACCCAAGTAACCGTTGATAATGAAAAGGTTAGCGACATTTTCGAAGCTGTACCTGAAGCTTGCGAAGGTAAAACTTTGAAAGATGCATGGCTTGCTAACCTGGCTCGCTTGAACGTTTGCAGCCAAAAAGGTTTGTCTGAACGCTTTGACTCCACCATTGGTCGTGGTACTGTTTTGATGCCTTTCGGTGGCAAGAACCAAATGACTCCGACCGAGGGCATGGTAGGTCGTATTCCTGTGCTGAACGGTAATACTACCGCTGCTTCCGTAATGGCTTGTGGTTATAACCCTGAAGTTGCTTGCTGGAGCCCCTTCCACGGTGCAATGTATGCTGTTGTTGAATCCGTAGTTCGTGCAGTTGCACTTGGTGCTGACCCTGCCAAACTGCGTCTGACCTTACAAGACTATTTCCCCAAACTGACCAATTCTAAAGGTTGGGGACAACCCTTTGCAGCACTGCTTGGCGCATTTACCGCACTCGATGTTCTGGAACTTCCTGCTATTGGCGGTAAGGACTCCATGAGTGGTACCTTTATGGATAAGACTGTTCCTCCTACACTTGTTTCCTTCGCTGTTGGCGTAATCGATGGCGACAAAGCAGTATCTGCTGAATTCAAACAAGCAGGGGACCAAGTAGTATTCTTGGATTGCCCGAGAGACGCTTCCGATGTTCTCGACTTTGCTGCACTCAAGAAAAACCTGACTGCTGTTCATCAAGCAATTCTTGCTGGTAAAGTAGCTGCTGCTGCCGCTGTAAAAGATGGTGGTATTGCCGCTCTCGTAAGCACTATGGCTATGGGCAATAGCTTGGGCTTTGAATTCATCAAACCCTTCGTTGATACTGATTCTCTCTTTACCCTGCAACCTGGTGGCATTCTTATCGAACTGGCAGCGGGAGTTGAACCTGAAGAAGTATTTGGCGAATTGGACTACATGGTAATTGGTTCCGTAAGTGCTAAAGCTGGTACCATTATCAACGATATCGAAATTACTGCTGCTGAAGAAATCAAGGCTTATACCGAAACCTTGGACAAAATTTTCCCGGCTAAATTACCAGATGTTGAAGAACCTGCTGACATTAACCAACCTCTCTATAAGGTTGAAATGCCTTTGACTGCTCCTATTAACATTGCTAAACCTCGCGTATTTATCCCTGTGTTCCCTGGTAACAACTGCGAATATGATAGCGCGAAGGCTTTTGCAGATGCTGGTGCTGATCCGCATATCTTCGTTGTTCGCAACCTTACTGCTCAAGCAATTGAAGAATCTGTAGAAGCGATGGTTAAACAAATTGCTAATTCTCAAATCATCATGATTCCTGGTGGTTTCTCCGCTGGTGACGAACCTGATGGCTCTGGCAAGTTCATCGCAACCATGTTCCGTAATCCGCGTATTAAAGAAGCAATTTCCGACCTCTTGGAAAATAGAGATGGCTTGGTTCTTGGTATTTGCAATGGCTTCCAAGCACTTGTTAAGCTTGGCCTTGTTCCTTACGGCGAAGTTCGTGACCTGACTCCCGAATCTCCGACCTTGACCTTCAATAACATTGGTCGTCATATCAGCCAAATCGTTACTACTCGTGTTGTATCTAACAAATCTCCTTGGTTCAGCTGCTGCGAAGTTGGGGAAGAACATGCAATTGCTGTATCCCATGGCGAAGGTCGTTTCTACGCTCCTGAAAACGTTCTCAAAGAACTCTTTGCTAATGGTCAAGTTGCAACCCAATATGTCAATGCTCAAGGTATGCCTACCATGAACGCACCCTTTAATCCCAACGGAAGCTTGTATGCTATCGAAGGCATTACCAGTCCTGACGGTCGTGTGCTTGGTAAGATGGGCCATAGCGAACGCTATGCTCCTGGCCTGTTCCGTAACATTGCTGGCGAAAAGGATCAAAAAATCTTTGTTAGTGGCGTAAACTACTTCAAATAATAAATAGTGTAAACTAATTACTGGGCGACTCTTCGGAGTCGCCTTATTTTTATGCAAATTTTGTATAAAAAGTGTATAAATAAGTGCATTTATACAGTATATGTGATATAATAGAAAAGAAAATGGGATACTAGTATCTATTTGTATATCATATATACTTGGGGGACTCCCTTATGGATGAAAAATACGAAAAAACAAATAAATTTTCAGATATCGATGCCCAGACAGATGACTTTGAGGAGATGGGTGATATCCATATCGCGGACGATGTTATAGGCATTGTAGCGAGTCTTGCTTGCCAGGAGGTTCCTGGTGTTATAGGCATGGCGGGTGGTATTACTGATGGACTCAATTCTTTGATTGGTAAAGAAAATGCATCTAAAGGTATACGCTTAAAATTTGATAATAAAACGGTTACTGCCAATGTATATGTAATCGTCGAATATGGTTACAATATTCCAGAAATTGCTTTGGCTATTCAAGAGAGAGTTAAAGAAGCAATTGAGGTAATGACCAAGTTCGAAGTTCAGTTTGTTGATGTTCATATCGAGGGCGTACAACGACGTAAGATTACAGAACTGGAGAAGGAATCTGGAGCCGAAGAGAACATGGCGGATATTGTAACTGCTCAGACCATGCATGCAGAGGCAACGGAAGCCAATTCCTTTGAAGCGCAGCTTGCTCTGCATAGAGATATGGAAGAGGAAGAAGCGCGAGAATTTGCTCTCAACGAGGAAACCATCGACGAAGAAATGCAAACTAAATCTTTGGAAGACACACCGGATGATGAATTGACCGAAGAAGAGCTTGCAATCAAATATCATTACAAACCAACGAAAATGTTCGAAACAGACGAAGATCTGGAAGCTCGACATAACAAGTTTTTTGAGGAGGATTAGTTAAATGGGTATAGCAGATAGAATAACCTTAACTTTATACACATTTTTCATGGCAATCCTTTCTGTTGTGGTTATACTTTTTAGTTTGGGTGTATTTCCGCATGAGACTGTCCATGAATTTATTCAGACGATTGAAGGCAACTGGATTTTTGCTGTAGGTGGTGTGCTTGTACTTTTGGTAAGCTTGCGCCTTTTGATTTCCGGCTTGGGCATTTCTGCTTCTAGCTCACTCTTGCTTAGCGAGAGCGAAAAGGGTAAGGTTCACGTTGGCAAGACCGCATTGGAAAATTATATTGCTGTTCTTTCCCAAGAAATTTATGGTATTCACAATGTAAAGGTTATTGTTAAATTTGTTGAAAAAGGTATCGATGTTCGCATCAATACTTCTATAGAGCCTGGCATTAACATTCCTGCGACCAGTAAGGAAATCGAAGCTAATGTCAAGGAGAGTATTAAAAAGGTTGCTGGCATTGATGTTTGCAATGTGGAATTGTTCTACAAGCAAATTAAGTCCAAAGAAGCATAAGGAGGCACAAAGGTGTTAAGCGAAATTTTACGAGACATCTGGAATAATTACCGTGGCCGTCTGTTATGTTCATTGTTTGGGCTTTTTGTTGGGACCATGGTTATCTGGTTAGGACCAATTCAGGCATTTTTCCTGCTAATTTGCATCTGTTTTGGTTTCTTTATCGGTAATAAACTGGATAAAAAAGAAGATTTGCTGGAATGGTTGGATAGACTTTTACCACCCGGTTATCATAGATAAAAAGGAGATTAGAAAATGAGTCGTAGAGTTGCAAGAGAACTTGCTGTTGGAGCTTTGTTCCAAATAGATTTTAATAGTGAAAGCGTTGAAGAAGCATTGAATGATGCTGCTGAAGTTTACCATAACTTAGAAGAAAAAGGCCGTAGCGAATATGTTGAAGCTGCTCAAAAAGCAATTGTTGCTAAAGAGGCTAGCGTTGAATTGGAAGACATCGAAATCGTACCTGCTAATGATCCTGTTATTGCTAGCGAGGCTGAGGTAAATGCTTCTCGTGAATATGCAATGGCATTGGTAAATGGTGTTATTGCTAATAAAGAAGCAATTGACGAAAAAATTGCGGCTGCTTCCATCGATTGGAAAATTGAAAGAATGCCTGCAACAGACCGCAATATTATGCGTATGGCTACTTACGAAATGTTCTTCGCAGAAGAAAAAATCGATTATCCTGTAGCAATTAACGAAGCTGTAGAAATTGCAAAATTATATGGTACCAAGGATTCTGGTCGTTTCGTTAATGGCGTTTTGGGTAAAATGACTAAATAAAATGACCAAGAAAGTATATTTGGGCTTTGATACAAGCTGTTATACCACTTCTGTAGCTGCGATAGCTGAAGATGGTTCATTGGCAGGCGAAGCAAGAAGAATACTTACTGTTAAACCAGGCAATTGCGGTCTAATGCAATCTGAAATGGTTTTTCAGCATACTCGTAATTTGCCCGAGCTTGTGGAAGCAGTGCTCAAGGACAAGGATTATGAGATTGCGGGTATTGGTGTAAGCGGTTATCCTCGCCCCATAGAAGATTCCTATATGCCTGCTTTTTTAGCAGGAATGAGCGTGGCTCGCAGTTTGGCTGCTACTACTGGTGCAAAGTTTCACGTAATCAGTCATCAAGAGAATCATCTTGAGGCTGGTATGTGGTCAGCGGGTGGCCCTAAGGCTGACAAGTTTTTACTTTTGCATGCTTCGGGTGGTACAACTGATTTAATTCTTTGTGAAAAACAAGAGGATACACGTTATAAATTGACCGAAGTGGGAGGAAGTATTGACTTGCACGCAGGTCAATTCATTGATCGCATTGGTGTTGCTTTGGGCTTGCAATTTCCGACTGGTCCAGCTTTAGAGGCATTGGCAGAAACTGCAAGTGAGATGGTGGAGCTACCCGTATCCAATCGCAAATTGACTGTTAGTCTTTCCGGACCATGTACTGCTGCAATTCGTAAATTGGAAGCGGGCGTGGATGGACCTAGCTTGGCGCTTGGTGTAGAGCATTGCCTTGCCGAAACCTTTGCGAGACTCTTTAAAAAGGGTGTAGAAGAATTTGGCGTGCACCACGTACTTTTAGTTGGTGGTGT
>JAKSOJ010000098.1 GCA_024405645.1 Phascolarctobacterium sp.
ATTAGTTCTTGGTAAGAACTGCTTTGCGAGACAAATTAATACGTCCTTTTTGGTCGATTTCGGTAACCTTAACGATGATTTCATCGCCAACGGAAACTACATCTTCAACTTTTTCTACACGTTCGGTAGAGAGTTGAGAGATATGAACCAGACCTTCTTTGCCAGGAAGAATTTCAACGAATGCGCCGAAGTTCATCAGACGAGTTACTTTGCCAGTGTAGGTTTTGCCTACTTCAGCTTCAGCAGTAATGCCATTAATCATATCGATTGCTTTTTGAGCGGATTCGCTGTCAATAGCAGCAATGGAGATTACGCCATTGTCATCGATATCAATTTTTGCGCCGGTTTCTTCAACGATTTTCTTGATCATTTTGCCGCCAGGTCCAATAACCTTAGCGATCTTGTCAGGATCAACTTGGAGAGAAGTAATCTTCGGAGCATATTTGCTAAGTTCTTTACGAGGTTCAGAGATGCATTCCATCATTTTGCCCATGATGTGTGCACGACCACGTTTAGCTTGAGCAAGTGCTTGAGTGAAGATATCTTTGTTGATGCCATCAATCTTGATATCCATTTGAATTGCGGTGATACCTTTGTCAGTACCAGCAACTTTGAAGTCCATATCGCCAAGAGCATCTTCAAGACCTTGAATATCGGTCAGGATGGTGAAATATTCACCGTCTTTAACGAGGCCCATTGCAACGCCAGCTACAGGAGCTTTAATAGGAACACCAGCGTCCATCAAGGACAGGGTGCTGCCGCATACGGAACCCATGGAGGAAGAACCGTTGGATTCGAGAACTTCGGATACGAGACGAATTGCATATGGGAATTCTTCTTCAGAAGGAAGTACAGGAATCAATGCACGTTCAGCCAATGCACCATGACCGATTTCACGACGACCAGGGCTACGCAAGGGTTTGGTTTCGCCTACGGAATACGGCGGGAAATTGTAGTGATGGATATAACGTTTGGTATATTCACGGCCCATACCTTCGATGATTTGAGCATCACGGAGAGGAGCCAGTGCTAAGCAGTTAAGAATTTGGGTTTGACCGCGAGTGAAGAGGCCGCTGCCATGAACGCGGGGCAGAAGACCTACACGGCAGGTTACAGGACGTACTTCTTCTAATTGACGGCCATCAGGACGAATCTTGTCAACAGAAATAGTACGACGAACGATTTTCTTAACGAGTTTTTGAGTGATGTAAGCAACGTCTTCAGCATTGTCAGGATATTTTTCCATGAATGCTTCAGCGATTTGAGCTTTAGCTTTTGCTACGTTTTCTTCGCGTTCCAGCTTGTTAGCATCCATCAAAGCATCTTTGAGCATTTGAGCACCATAAGCTTCGATTTCTTCTACTAATTCTGCAGGAGGAACGTATACGGGAACTTCCATCTTGGGTTTGCCAACTTCAGCAACGATTTTTTCTTGGAATTCAACCAATTCTTTAATCTTGTCATGTGCAAACCAGATAGCGTCCAGCATGGTTTCTTCGGAAATTTCTTTAGCGCCTGCTTCAACCATGAGGATTGCGTCCTTGGTACCAGCAACAGCCAGGTTCAAAAGAGAAACTTCTGCTTGAGCAAGAGTCGGGTTGATGATGAATTCGCCATCAATCAAGCCTACGCGAACACCAGCGATAGGACCTTCGAAAGGAATATCGGAGATGGACAGTGCGCAGGAAGCACCGATCATAGCCGGAATGTCAGGAGCATTGTCCGGATCGATGGATACAGCGGTTGCTACGATTTGAACATCGTTATGATAGCCATCGGGGAACATAGGACGAATAGGACGGTCGATTAAACGGCTGGTCAGAATTTGAACTTCGCCAGGACGACCTTCTCTTTTAATAAAACCGCCAGGCAGTTTGCCAGCAGCATATGCTTTTTCTTCGAAATCTACAGTCAGGGGGAAGAAGTCGACACCCTCACGCGGGGTTTTGGTACCGGTAACTGCAACTACTACTGCAGTTTCACCATAACGAACTAATACTGCGCCATTTGCTTGTTTAGCAATCTCACCAATTTCAAAGGTAAGAGGTCTGCCACCAAGATCAATTGTGTAACTTTGCATAATTATTATGCCTCCTAAATATTACTCATCATATATAAACACATTGTGCAACAGTATATAATTTTACACGAAAATTAACTTTCCTGCAAGCACTTTTTTAATGCTTAATGCAATACATTTCTCCACTAGAAGAACAACCTAACAATATACATAACCACCGCGCCAATGGCTGCGAAAACTAATACTGTTGGTAATACAAAGAAGAACATGGAGGCAATAATTGCCATGATGAGCATGGTCATAATAATACCAGAGCCACAACCAAAGGTGCGAACCTTAACCTCAGGTCTTTGCTGAGCCTTGTACTCCTCGTACTCTCTTCTCTCTTCGTAAATTTCTCTGCTGTTATTTCCCTCTTCATAGGAAGAAGAGCTTGCAGAACCATCTTCTTCAATGGTTACACCATCAAAATCATCGCGTTCATCAGGTCTAAGAACTTGGGTATCTACATCAAATTGATAATGGCAGTAAGGGCATTCGGTGGTGCCCGGAGCCACCTCGTGACCACAGAAATTACACTTCATGTCTTTACCTCTCTTTTTTACACTAAAACTTCAGTAAAAAATCTTTTAAGTAAGCCTTCTTCGTTCAAGTAACGTGGATCAAAATCACCTAGTTCAAGAACATCGTAGATTTCATTGCCACACTCAACAATCTTGCCAGCATCTTCCATTTGAACTTCGTCCAGCATATTGGGAATTACCTGCTCATCAATGGAGAACATAGCATTAATTCCACCTAGGTTCCAGAGCACTGCCCCAGTCCAAATTTCAGGTCTTTGCACTTGCACATTGCTTGCTTCCTTAAAGCTAGTCCACAGTCTTTTGGCAAGTATAACATCCCTTGCGGAGAAGGTATCATTCGGAAGCTGCTCATCCATATATTTAGTAACTTCATCTTCACAGATTCTGTTAAGCTTAATGCGTTTTTCGAATTCGTATTTCTTTAACCAATCCAGTTCCTTCATCGTTTTGGCATTGATTCTTTGATGGAATCTAAAGAAATGGCTAATTAGATGACCATTGCGTTGAAAGAACTCTTCCAAGGTTCCAGAATTACTTTCCTGAGCAGTGAACCAGTCTTTAACCCTAAGAAATAATCTTTTGAGTTGATCCTGCTTTTCCTTGCTCATCAAAATACCCTGAACAACTTGTGTTGTCATAGTATTGTTATAGTAGATATGCCCATAAAAGAGCACGCCTTTAAAATCACTAACCTTGTGCTCGCCTTCGATAGGAAGCATCAAAGGGAAGCTTTCACCACTAAAGAACTCTTTTATCTCGTACAGGCCTTCTTCCAAACAATTTTCAATACTGAAAATAATCGGACGAGTTTCTGTTAAAATCTCCAAGAGTTCCAAAGCAGCCTTGGAGAAAGTACCATATCTCCCTGCTTTGGCAGACTCATAATAAACCTCAATAGGACGTTTATCATTGGTCAGCATATGATAGTCATACAGATAATAATCTAGACTTGCCATGGCAAGGTCACCGCTTTGGTCCAACAAGCTGTTCCATTCGTTATCTTCCATAAAGCCAGAAAAAATCCATTCTGCTCTACTATATTCCGATTCATATTCTTCATCCATGAGAAAAGCACTCATTCTTTGTTGCACCTGACTCATGTGTTCACCCAAATTCATGAAGATTTTTACAGGAAGATCACTAGTAGGATATATATTGGATTGTTTGAATTGAGGAAGGACATTCCCCTCTTCATCTATATAATTTACCTTGTTATCAGCCAACATGCGAAACTTAGCATCGCTAATTGCCTGCTGATTTCTTACGACTTTTTTCTTAGCAAGATATTGGTAGAAAGCCTCAACATTTGTAAGAAAGCGTTCTACAGTTTCATAATCCGCAACCCTGCCTGCAATATTTCTTGTCACCCAAGCTACGCAGTCAATGAAGTTTTCACGGTTCATATCCCCCAAGAAATTTTCTGAATTAGCAAGATACACAGAGAAGATGGTAATATCGTCCCATATTTTATTCAGCTCTTCGTCAGATTTACCTGACCAAGCCAGTTGCCGAATATAGCTTTCTACGTGGCTTCTAGCGAGAATTTCATCCCACTCAGGCTCTTGTTCGTAGAAATCTTTTATGTTGTCATATATATTTCTCATCTTTTACCTCTTTCTTGTCTTCGAGGTCATTGTACAGTTAATTTATGTCAAAAATATGTCTTTGTTCAAAGTTTTTTGAATTAATTCAAAATTTCACTAAGTATATAGTTGTCAGCATTCTTTAAACGCTGCATTATAAACTACATTGAAGGGTACATCCTTCTCGGCAGCAACCTTACTTACGGAATCATATTCTGGATAAGAGCGAACTTTGGAGCCAAGAGCTACATTTTTTACTACAACTTCTCCATAGGGAGTTTCTACACTTCCCATAGTACGAGCCAAAATGCTACGTTCACATAAAATTTTGCGCACACCAATGGTAGTAGTTTCTGCAAAAATAATCTTAACCATTTCGTCAACCTGTTCTTCTTTACAGATGACAACAAGCTCGTAAGCTGGACGATTTTTCTTCATATAGATTGGCATATAGTGAACATCTCTTGCTCCTGCAGCAAAAATTTTATCCATTACATAGCCTAATGCTTCACCAGTGCAATCATCAATGTCACTTTCCAGTTTTACAACTACATCCTTTTGAGCAGCAGCTTCAGTTTCTAGCAGCATTGCTCTTAAGATACTAGGTCTTTCATAATTTCTCTTGCCAGCGCCCAAACCGATTTTAGTAATCTTATAGTCTTGAGGCATTTGGTCAGTAGTTCTCAAGGCAGCAGCTGCCGCAGCACCGGTAGGAGTTACGAATTCACCTTGAACAGGCATGATTTCTAATTTAAGGTTATGGGCAGAGACAATGTTGAGAGTTGCCGGAACGGGCACAGGAAGAATGCCATGTTGGCAACGGATTGTACCAGAGCCTTCACAAAGCTTAGGAATAATGACATCGGTAACGCCTAAATTATCAAAGCACACAGCGATAGCAATAACATCAACAATGGAATCAATGGCTCCAACCTCGTGGAAATGCACTTGATCTTTAGGAGCTGCATGAGCCTTACTTTCTGCTTCGGCAACGATATCAAAAATCTTCTCAGCAATTTTCTTCGCATTGTCGGTAATTTGAGATTTATTAATTACATCAAGAACTTCATTTAAACCTCTGTGTTCGTGGTGATGATGATGTTCGTGATGTTCTCCATGCATATGAATTTCATGAGTGTGCTC
>JAKSOJ010000099.1 GCA_024405645.1 Phascolarctobacterium sp.
ATGAACCGCGTATTCCCTGGTAACCGTGAAGGTTCCATGACCGAATACGTTGTTGCAAAAATCGTAGAGGATTTACTGGGCTCCGACTTGGCAGTGGATATTCACGCTAGTAATATTTTCTTAGAAGAAATCCCGCAAATTCGTATTAACGAATTGCACCAAGACAAGCTTGTTCCTCTTGCTAGAGAACTCAATGTTGACCTTATCTGGGTACATGGTAATGCTACCGTATTGGAAGCAACCCTTGCGTACAGCCTTAACTCCCGTGAAACTCCCTGCCTGGTAGTAGAGATGGGCGTAGGCATGCGCATTACCAAAAAATATTGCGACCAACTGGTAGATGGCCTTTTCAATGTTATGGCTAAAATGGGCATTTGGAAGGGTGAGGTAAATCCTCCTCGTGAAGCTGCTATGGCAACTGGCGCAGATCCGGTATGCTATATGAACGCTCCAAGTGCAGGTGTATTCGTACATGATGCTAGCATTGGTGACCATCTGAAAAAGGGCGATTTAATCGGCAGAATTATCGACCCCTTGGAAGGAACTGTACGTCATTACATGACATCTCCTGTAGATGGTTGGCTCTTCACTGTTCGTGAATATCCCATCGTTGATGAAGGCTCTTTGGCTGCCAGAATCTTGAAGGAGGGCGAACAGGCATGAAGAAAGTAAAAATTTACGAAAACCGCGCTCTCTATAGGGATGACTTCCGTATTGAAGGCTATACCTTCGGTAAGGGCAAAAAATCTGTTTGTATCGTTGGCAACATGCGTGGTAACGAATATCAACAGATTTACACCTGTTCCCAAATCGTTAAGGCTTTGAAAATGGCTGAGAAGAATGGACATCTGGATCCTAATCAAAAGATTCTTGTTATTCCTTCTCTCAATCCGTATTCTATGAATATCGAAAAGCGTTTCTGGCCTACCGATGATAC
The DNA here is from genome assembly GCA_024405645.1 of Phascolarctobacterium sp. Taxonomy (GTDB): domain Bacteria; phylum Bacillota; class Negativicutes; order Acidaminococcales; family Acidaminococcaceae; genus Phascolarctobacterium_A. The sequence goes on from JAKSOJ010000099.1 coordinate 938, forward strand.
CGATATTAACCGTATGTATCCTGGTTATGACCAAGGCGAAACCACTCAACGTATTGCTGCAGGTATTTTCAATGCCATTAAAGATTACGAATATGGCATTCAATTCTGCTCCAACTATCTGAATGGTCGTTTCGTTCCTAATATTTCCGTAATGAATACTGGTTACGAAGATATTGAACATGCGAAGCTCTTTGGTTTGCCCTATGTAGAATACAGACGTACCAAACCCTATGATACTGCAACCTTGAACTATAACTGGCAAATTTGGGCTTGCAAAGCCTTCTCCTTCTATACAGCAAGCAACGGTAACATCGACAAAGAAAGCTCCGTACAAGCTGTAGAAGCAGTTATTCGATTCCTTTCTAAGATTGGTATCTTGAACTATAAGGTTGCACCCGGTTATGAATCCCAAGTAATCGATACCAAGGATTTAATTACCGTGCGTACTAGAGCTGCTGGTATTTTTGAGCCTGCTGTTGATGCAGGGGATACTGTTTACGAAGGTCAAGTTTTGGCTCGCATTTTGAATCCGCTGAATGGTGAGGTTCTTAGTGAGGCTAAAGCATCCTGCGATGGTATTATCTTCTATATGTACGATGGACAACTCATTTATGATAAGACATCTGCATTCAAGATTATTCCCATGTAAAATATAATAATGAATTTTTCAAAAGACTCCAAACCATTTGGCTTGGGGTCTTTTTTATGCTGAAAGATGTAATCACGCGAGGGTTGTGTTCCTCAATTTAGTGCTCTGAACTATGAACTCAGCACTAAAAAATTTCTCCATGCAAAGCAAATTTGTGGTATAATATATCTTGTGTTTTTATGTTTAATTTTGAGGTGGATTTGGAGGAAGAAACTATGCAAATTGGTTTTGATAATGACAAATATTTAAAGATGCAATCCGAACATATTCGTGAACGTATCTCTCAGTTTGACAATAAATTGTACCTGGAATTTGGCGGCAAGTTGTTTGACGACTACCATGCATCCCGCGTACTTCCTGGCTTTAAGCCTGACTCTAAACTGCAAATGCTCCTGCAATTAAAGGACCAAGCTGAAATTGTTATCGTTATTAGCGCTGAAGATATCGAAGAAAATAAAGTGCGCGGTGACTATGGCATTACCTATGATATGGACGTGCTTCGTCTTATCGACGAATTCCGTGGCATTGGTCTTTTTGTTGGTTCTGTTTGCTTGACCAAGTTCAACGCACAACCCTCTGCGATTGCTTTCCAAGAAAAACTGCAATCCTTGGGAATTAAATCCTATAGACATTACAAAATTCCTGGCTATCCTAGCGATATTCAAAAAATTGTTAGCGATGCTGGCTATGGCAAGAACGAATACATTGAGACCGAGCGTCCTTTAATCGTTATTACTGCGCCTGGTCCTGGTAGCGGAAAAATGGCTACCTGCCTGTCCCAACTCTACCATGAATACAAGAGGGGAGTTAAGGCTGGTTATGCTAAATTCGAAACCTTCCCGATTTGGAACCTGCCCTTGAAGCACCCTGTTAACCTTGCTTATGAAGCTGCTACTGCAGATTTAAACGATGTTAACATGATTGACCCCTTCCATCTGGAAGCATATGGCAAGACCACTGTTAACTACAATCGTGATATCGAAGTATTCCCGGTTGTATCCGCAATGTTCGAGCTCATCGCAGGCAAGAGCCCCTATAAATCTCCTACCGATATGGGCGTAAATATGGCTGGTAATTGCATTTCCAACGATTACAATTGCCGTAGAGCTGCTGAACAAGAAATCATCCGTCGTTATTATAAATGCATTTGTGACCGAAAACGTTTTGGCCAAACTAAGGACGACCAAGGCAAACTGGAAATCCTTTTGCGTCAAGCTAACGTAACTCTTGAAGACCGCAAGGTTGCCATTAAGGCTCTGGAAAGAGAAGATGCAACTGGTCATCCTGCATTTGGTATCGAGCTGGCTGATGGTACCATCGTAACTGGCAAGACCACCGACCTTTTAGGTGCAGCTGCAGCAGCTATGCTGAACGCATTGAAGGTTCTGGCTGGTATTCCTCACGAAACCAAGGTTATCGATCCTGCTGCTATCGAACCGATTCAACGACTCAAAATCGATTATCTTGGTAGCCGTAATCCTCGTCTCCATACTGACGAAATTCTTATTGCTCTGTCTGCAACTGCCGCAACCGAAAAGAATGCAGCACTTGCTATGGAACAATTACCTAAACTCAAAGGCTGCGAAGCTCATTCCACAGTTCTCTTATCCTCTGTCGATGAAATGATTTGCAAGAGATTGGGCTTACAATTGACCTGCGATCCTAAATACGAAGAAGAAAACAAAATTTACCATAAACATTAATCTTGAATTGCTGTAATGGAGATTTCTATGAATATTTTAGATAATGCATGCCTGGTACCTCAATTTGAGGACCAAGGAGTAAGTTGCTATAAGCTTGAGGGAGCCAATTATTTAAACGAATATTATGTTGTTTCTGAAGCTGAAACTCGTAAGCTTCTCAACAAGCCAGAGGTTATTAGCTACGATGTTTATCGTTCTATGCTGGATGCCACTGGTCAAATGATGTACTATTTCAAGCAACAAAATAAAGTTACATCTGCTAATATTCTCTGCATTTTACGTGGTGCTTTAAACTTCCCCTTGGAAGAAAGCTGCTATAGGGAGCATATTCGTGTGCATGACATTAGCTTCCTGTCCTGTGAACGCGTTATGGAAGCGGCAGAGGTTGTAGGCTTATCTGTTAAATATGAAAAGCTTGCGCTTGTTGCTGGCAGTACCCTTTTAATTGGTGATATCATTGCGTCTGGCGATACTTTGGCTCTTTGCATGAAATATGTCATGGATTTCTACCAAAAGCATGGTAAGAAATTACGTAACATCATTATCTTTACCATTGGTGGTGCTCGTGCAATTTCCCATACAGAAAAATTAACCAAGGAAATTCGCGAAGTATGGCCCGATTTTGAAGGCTTCATTACTGTTTTCTATGAAGGCGTGTTTGGCCTTTATGACCATAAGGGTGTAAGTGGAATTAACTGGCCCATGATCGATTTCTATTGGGAAAACGGTATCATCGCGCCTGAATTCCGTCAACAAACTCTCTCCATGCAAGATCCTCTCTTCGAGAAATGTATTATCTATGATGGTGGTGCTCGTCGTTACGAAATCCAAAACCATGTAGAAGAAGTCCTGGACTTCTGGGAATACATGGCAGAAAATGGCGACAAGCTTTCCATGGAAGAACTCTTGGCTGAAAAGCTAGGTCATGCTTTGGATATTTCTTATGAAGATTGGGTAAAAGTAAATCATTACGAAAAAATCGAAGACAGCATGAAGAACTGGCTCTATCGTCAAGAGCAAGGCTTTATCAGTGGTATGAGAAATCAAAGCATAAAAGAAATTGCAGAACGCAGAGTTAAAGAATTTAAATCTGCAATGCAAAAATATATTATTGACTAACTTATAATTCAGCATTTTTTATTAATGGAGGGGTAAAATGAGTAAAGATGCAAAGCAAGTAGCTGACAAAGATTATCAAGATAGTGCGGTGCCGCAAAGTTCTAGACGTAGTACCTTGACTATGTTCATGATTATGATGGGCTTTACCTTCTTCTCAGCAAGTATGTGGGCTGGTAAGACTCTGGCAGATGGCATGGACTTTTCGAGTTTTCTCAGCGCATTGATGCTTGGTGGTTTTATCCTTTCCTTATATACTGGCGCTCTCGGTTATGTTGGCGCTAAAACTGGCTTATCCTTGGATCTTTTGGCTCGTAAGGCTTTTGGCACCAAGGGCAGCTATTTGTCCTCCTTTATGATTAGCTTTACGCAAATCGGTTGGTTTGGTGTAGGCTTGGCCATGTTTGCAATTCCTGTTGCTAAGGTTCTTTTTGGTGGCAGTGAGGGTATGCAATTGGCTCTCGTTGTTTTTGCTGGTATCTGTATGACTGGTACTGCATATTTTGGCATCGAATCCCTGACCGCTATCAGCTACATTGCGGTTCCTTCCGTTGCTGTGTTGGGTTGTGTATCCATGATGATGGCAATCAATGGGAGTGACACTTCCGTCGTTGAACAATTTGCTAAATCTGGCAATCAAATGGGTATCATCGCAGGCGCAGGTCTGGTAATTGGTTCCTTCGTTTCTGGTGGTACTGCAACTCCTAACTTTAGCCGTTTCGCAGCAGATGGCAAGGCTGGTGCTTGGACAACTGTTATCGCTTTCTTCATCGGTAACTCCTTGATGTTCTTCTTTGGCGCTATTTCTTCCATCTATGTTGGCGGTAACGATATTTTCGAGGTTATGATCAACCAAGGCCTGTTCTTGATGGCAGCCCTTGTTCTTGGTCTTAA